>JAKLEE010000174.1 GCA_022703215.1 Spirochaetota bacterium
CCGGCATGGGCGTGATCCTGGTGACCCACGACCTCGCGGCCGTCGCGCAGGCCGCCGACGAGGTGGCGGTCATGTACGCCGGCGTCCTCGTCGAGACGGGACCCGTCAAGGACGTCTACGCGCACCCCGCGCATCCCTACACCAAGGCCCTGCTCGGCTCCATCCCCGTGGTGGGGCAGGCCGCACGGCAGCTCGTGACCATACCCGGGCGCGTGCCGAACCTGGCGCGCCTGCCATCGGGCTGCCGTTTCGCCGACCGTTGCCCGCTGGCCGAAAGCGCCTGCCGCGCCGTCGAGCCGGACTTGGTGGACCTCGGGGCCGGCCGCAGGGTCCGCTGCATCCTGGCGACGGGGAGGGCCGCGCGATGATCGACGAAGGAAACGGATTCCTGGTGGACGCGCGCGGACTCGAGAAGCGCTTTCCCGTCAAGGCGGGCTTTCCGCGGCGGACGGTGGCGGAGGTGCGGGCCGTCGACGGCGTCTCCTTCGAGGTCCGGCGGGGACGGACCTTCGGCCTCGTGGGCGAATCAGGGTGCGGCAAGACCACGCTCGCTCGCACCATGGTCGGCCTCTACCGCCCCACGGCGGGCTCGCTCTTCTTCGATACGCCCGCGGACAAGGTCGAGCTGGTGCTCGAGCTGCGCCGGAAGATAGCCGAGGCCGGAACCGTTCGAGGTCCCGCCGCCCGCGCCGAGCTGTCCGGCCTGGAGGAGCGCCTCGAGGTGCTCCGGCGCGAGTACGACGTCTATTCCCTGCCGAAGCGGAAGCTCGCGGCCAGGCGGCGCGAATTCCAGCTCGTGTTCCAGGACCCCTGGGGCTCGCTCGACCCGCGCATGACCGTCGGGCACATCGTGGGCGAGGGACTCGCGGTGCATGGCATCGGCGGAAGCCGCGCCGAGCGCGCGGCCCTGGTGCGGGACACGCTCGTCTCCTGCGGCCTCGACCCCGACGCCATCGACCGCTATCCGCACGAATTCTCGGGCGGGCAGCGGCAGCGCATCGGCATCGCGCGCGCGCTGGCGCTGAGGCCGAAGCTGCTCGTGCTGGACGAGCCGGTGTCGGCCCTCGACGTGTCCATCCGCGTGCAGATCCTGGACCTGCTCAAGGACATCAAGGAAGCCTACGGATTGACCTACGTCTTCATCGCCCACGACCTGGCCGTGGTCGAGCGGGTGGCGGACGAGGTCGGCGTGATGTACCTCGGCAAGATCGTCGAGCGCGCCGCGCGCGCGGACCTGTTCGGCCGGCGCTACCACCCCTACACGCGCGCCCTCATCGACGCCGCGCCCGTACCCGATCCGAACGTAGGCAGGCGTCGCGCGCCCGTGCGCGGCGAGCCGCCCTCGCCGATAGCCCCGCCCCCGGGCTGCCGCTTCCATCCCCGTTGCCCGGAGGCCGTCGAGCGCTGCCGCGTAGAGGAACCCCCGCTCGCGCAGGCCGCCCCGGGGCACTACGTCGCGTGCTGGATGCGCCCGCCGCACCGGGCGGCGCCGGGCGCGGACGGACCGTCCCTCGCGGCCGCCTTCGGTCCCGGACCCGCCGTACGGCCGGCTTCAGCTCCGGGCCGCGCGCCGCGAGGCTGAGCGTCGTGGGTTTCTACGCCGCGCGGCTTTCGAAGGACGGGAAGCGCCTGCTTCTCGGCATGGGAACGGGCTTGAGGCTCTCGCTCGCGCTCGCGTTCATGCTGGCGCTCGCGAGCCTCGTCCTCGAGGGGCGCTGGCTCGGCCTTGCGGCCGCCTCGAAGCTCGGATCGGCCCTGGTGCTCGCGCTCCTCGGCGCCGCCGCGCTCTACCGCGACGAGATCCTGGTCGATCGGGCCGGAGCGGCGGTCTCTCAGATCCGCGGCCTCGGGCCCCTGGCCTCGCGGAAGACCCGGCCCCTGGCCGATCTGGCTGCACTCGAGCTTTCGTGGCACGGCGTCCGGAAACCCGGCTTCGGCGACGAGCGCCGCGCCCTGGTCGTCCTGGAGCTGGGTGGGCGCCAGTTGCTGCTGGAGCGTTCGATACCGGAACGCAAGGCGCGCGCCCTCGCCGCGGCCCTCGCGGCTTTCATGCCGCCGCCCTTCGAGCTCCGCGAAACCTGACGCGCCGGCCGTGCAGCGCCGCCCGCCCCGGCAAGCGGCGTGCAAGCGCAAACCCGGCGCAGCGCCTCGCGGAACTCCCGAGTACGACGCGAAGCGCCTAGCCGTGCAGCGCCGCCCGCCCCGGCAAGCGGCGTGATTGGGCAAACCCGGCAAGGCGCCGCGCGGAACTCCCGAGTACGACGCGAAGCGCCCAGCCGTGCAGCGCCGCCCGCCCCGGCAAGCGGCGTGCAAGCGCAAACCCGGCGCAGCGCCTCGCGGAACCCGGCAGGACGGCGGGTGACGAAGGAACGGACGCCCCCGAACGTCAGTGAGCGGGGTGTTCGTTCCTTCGTCAGGCCCCGCCCAACCGGGTCCCGATAACGCCCCACGCCGCGCTGCGAATCCTCTCCGCCTTCCGGTCCCGGCGGCCCTACTCCGCGTAGGCCACTGGCCAGATCGGCAGCTCCACCGCCAGCCAGTCCGCAGGGTCCGCCATTTCCCTGTCTATCAGGCCGAGGTCGACCTCGTCGGTCGTCTCGGCCACCAGCCAGTCGCGGCCGTTCCAGGGGAAGCGCGCGCCGGGGCCTTCGACGTCGAGTCCCGCGAGCGCGTGCGCGTGGACGGAGCTGACGAGCAGCACGCCCTCGATGTTCTCGTGCGCCAGGAGCAGGAGGACGAGGAGGGCGCGCGAATCGCAGTCCCCGCGGCCGTCCACCGCCGCTGCCAGCGGGTTCACGAAGTCGGCGCCTTCGAGGTTCCGCTCGTAGGTGAAGCCCTGGGTCCAGCGAACCAGGAGCTCGGCGCGCTCCCTCGGGTCGAGGGCCGGACCGAGTTCGCGCGAGATCGCGAAAGCCAGGCGCTCGACGCGGCGGAAGGAGTCGCGGGCTATCATGCGGTAGAAGCGGCGCCAGGCGGCGACCGCGAGCTCGCCCTCGGCTTCCGCGTACGCGGACAGCACGCCGAACTCGCGGTCCACCACCGAGGCCGCGCAGGCCAGGTCCTCGACCTCGTAGTCGAACTTGAAGGACTTGCCGCCGAGGCTCAGAACGGCGCTGCCGACAGCCGACGGTGAGCCGCGCTCGAACTGCGCGACCGGGCCTGGCGAGAGCCGCGCCTCCGCGTCGATGGAAAAGGCGTCGATGCAGGACAGCATGAAGCCGGCGAGCGATTCGAAATCCCCGGCGGCCGAATACGCGAGCAGCAGCACGTCCTTAGGGGGGGGCTCGCCCGAGGCGGGCCCGGCTCCGGCGACGGCTCCCTTCACGCCGAAAACGAAGCCCGATACAGGCTCGCCTCCGGCCGCGAAATCGATGATGCCGAGGAAGGCTTCCCGCCGCTGATACACGTAGAGCTCGGCTTCGCCGGCCGCCTTGAGCATGCGGAGGGCACCGTCGCGGAAGGCCGCGGCCGTGGGGAAGCGGCCCGGCTCGTAGAGCGCTATCTGGAAGGTGAAGCGCCCCGAGGGGTCCTCGAAGGCGAAGCGGGTGAGGCCGTCGCCGTCGGCGTAGTACATGCCCTCCGGGAGATCGACGAAGAAGCCCGAATCGGACCAGAGCTCTTCGGCGGCGAGTGGCGGCGCGAACGCGGAGAGGACGAGGGTCGCGACGAGCGCGAAGAGGGCGGGGAAGCATGACCGGCGGTGCGCGGAGCGTGCGCCGGACGGCGTCGTGGCGTTCATGGGTTCAAAGGATAGCGCGGACCGCCGCGTTCCGGGCGGGTTGAGGGCGTTTTATCCGCTCCCCGGAGCGCGGCGAGACGCTCCCAAGCCGCCTGCATGGCGAGTTCGCGCCAGGTCTCGTACGCGGGCTCCGAGTCGAAACGGGCCAGGGTCCGCCTGCCGCCCGATTCCAGCAGGGTCGCCATCCAGTCGCCCAGGATGTCGGCCTCGAGGGCCACGAGCAGGACCGGCACGGCCGGGGTCTCGAATACGAGGAGCACGTAGCGGTAGCGTTCGTTGCGCTCGCGTCCCGGCGGCGCGGCGAGGACGGTCCACGAGCAGCCCGAGCTCTCGAAGCGCTCCGCCGTGCGGAACGAAACCAGGAGCCGCCTCCAGAGGGGGTCCCGGATGCCTTCCATGCCAGCCTCCCGGATTCCGGTCCTCGCCCGGCGGCGCCGGACGGCATGCCGGGGCGCGACGGGCGACGCGGCGCGGAAGTCCGCTCCCGCCGCCGCATGCTCCATTATCGGCCCGGTCCGCCCGGGCCGGAAGCTCAAGCGTCCACGCAGGTCTCGACGGCGCCGATCAGGTCCTCGCGGCGCCAGGGCTTGGAGATGATCGTGCAGGCGCCGAGCGCCGAGCGCACGCGCGCTATCGATTCGGGGTCGGCGTGCCCGGTCACCATGATGGAACCGATGCCGGGATGCCGCCGATGAACCTCGAGCAGGAATTCGTCGCCCTTCATCCCGGGCATCAGCCAGTCGGAGATGACCAGGATGACCTCGACGCCTTCCGCGACGAGCTCGTCGATCGCGACCAGGGCTTCCTCCGCGTCGACCGCGGTCTCGTAGAGGAAGCGGTCGCGGAAATGCGACTTGAGCTCCTGCTTGAGGGCCAGGAGGATGATCGCCTCGTCGTCGACGCACAGGATGGCTCGTTCGTTCATCGATGCTCCCCGAGATGGTGGTTGGAGCGCGGCGCGGGATACGTCCGCACATCCTCAGGAAGTTCCTGGGGTCCGCCCTAAAGTATCGGCGCGCTCCGTCGGATTGTCGAGGGCCCTACGCCTTGTCCCCGACCGCCCGACGGGGCTATACTTGTCTTGCCCCGCCCGGGCGGCGCTTTCCGCGCTTCCGCGGCGCTCCGGGGCGGCGCCTCCCCCTGGGGGAGGCAAAACAGCGACGAGGAGGATTCGGATGCCAGACTCCGACGGCCATAGTAGCCAGTCGCCGACTCCGCTCATACGAATGCCCCCGTCGCGATCCCTTCCCGCCTGAGCCGCGCCTTCCCTCCGGATGCGCCGCCCGCCCGAACGGATCCGTCATCGGGGGCGGGAGGCGAACGAAATGATCACCATCCGCGGCGCTCGTGGCGCCGCCCTCGAGAACGACGCGGCCGGACGCGGCAGCTGGACCGACGTGCGCAGGGTTTCCCGCGCGGACCTCGAGCGCCTGGAGCGCGAGTACGGCATCCTGCCGGACCACCTCCAGGACATGCTCGACGCCGACGAGGAGTCGCGCATCGAGAAGGAAGACGGGTACACCCTGCTCGTCGTCCGCATCCCCGTCTTCGAACCCGGCACCGAGGTCGCGTACTTCACCGTGCCGCTCGGCGTGTTCCTGTTTCCCGACCGCGTCGTGACGGTCTGCCAGGGCGACTGCGAGGTGCTCCGCGACCTGGCGGACGGCAAGGTCCGCGACCTCGACGTGGCGAACCGCAGCGCCTTCGTCCTGCACCTGCTCG
>JAKLEE010000175.1 GCA_022703215.1 Spirochaetota bacterium
CCGGCGGGGCGTACACGACCGAGAAATGACGCCGCTTGGTGCGCCGCCGAGCTCGCGTCCTGCCTCTACGTCGGACTCTGCCGGTTCAGGCGCGGCGAACGGCTTTCGGCCTGGCGCTTCGTCCAGACCTTCTGCCTCGACCGATGGCAGGAACTCGTCGAGCTCCTCGAACCCGCGACGGAGGTCCTCGCCGATCCCTACGGCCGCGATCGCCGCTTCGAACAACGCTGGCCGGCCGCTGCCGCCTGGTTGCCCCGCCTGATCCGCGGCTACGACGACACACAGGCAGTCGCCCTCGCGTTCCTCGAGTGGATCGAATCCCGCGGCCTGGCCCCCGCGCCGCTCGCCGCGGAAATCCGGGCGCTCGCGGAAATCCCCTGAGCGGAACGAGCGCTCAGGCCGCCACCCGCAAGCCTTACTTGTAGAAGCGCGCCGTCTCGACCGCGGCGCGCCACCGCTCGATCAGACGGCACCGCGTCGCTTCCGCCATTTCCGGGACGAACTCCCGCTTTTTCCGCCAATTGCGTTCGACATCCTCGAGGCCGGACCAGAATCCGACGGCGAGTCCGGCCAGATAGGCCGCGCCGAGAGCCGTCGTCTCGTTGACTTCCGGCAGGATGACCGGACGGTCCATGACGTCCGCCTGGAACTGCATGAGGAAGCTGTTCGCGCTCGCGCCGCCGTCCGCCTTGATGTACGGCAGGGGCTGCCCGAAATCCTTTTCCATGGCGTCGAGCAGATCCCGCGATTGGTACGCTATCGCCTCGAGCGCCGCCCGGACGATGTGCGCCTTGGTGGCGCCGCGCGTCAGCCCGACCAAGGTGCCGCGCGCCCCCGAGTCCCAGTATGGCGCGCCCATGCCGACGAAAGCCGGGACGAGGTAGACCTCGCCGTTGTCGGGAACGGATCTGGCGAGGGACTCGGTTTCCGCCGCCTCCTTGACGAGGCCGAGCTCGTCCCGCAGCCATTGCACCACGGCCCCCGCGATGAAGACCGAGCCCTCCAGCGCGTAGGTCGGACCTCTCCCGAGATCCCAGGCGATGGTGGTCAGCAGCTGGTTGCGCGAGGGAACGGGGACGGAGCCCGTATTCATCAAGGTGAAGCAGCCCGTGCCGTAGGTGTTCTTCGCCGAACCCGGCGCGAAGCAGGCCTGTCCGAAGAGCGCGGCCTGCTGGTCGCCCGCGACGCCCGACACCGGGATTCCTACGCCGAACAGCTCGGTCTTTGTCGTGCCGTACGCGGAGGAGCTGGGCAAGACCTCGGGCAGGATCGCCTCCGGGACATTGAAGAGCCGGAGAAGCTCCGGGTCCCATCTCCGCTCATTAATATTGAAGAGAAGCGTTCGCGATGCGTTGGTGACGTCCGTGGCGTGGCGGCCGCATAGCTTCCAGAGCAGCCAGGAATCGATGGTGCCGAAGGCGAGGTCGCCGCGCTCGGCCCGATCCCGCAGGCCGGGCACCTCGTTGAACAACCAGACGAGCTTGGTGGCGGAAAAGTACGGATCCAGGACCAGCCCGGTCCGGGCTCGCACCTGTTCGGACGCGCCGAGCGCCCTGAGCTCGCCGCAGATGTCCGAAGAGCGGCGGCACTGCCACACTATCGCGTTGTACACGGGCTCGCCCGTCTTGCGATCCCAGACCACGGTCGTCTCGCGCTGGTTCGTGATGCCGATCGCCGCAATCTGGTCGCTCCGGATCTGCGCCGCCTCGATCGCGCCTCGCGCCGCCTCGAGCTGAGTCGTCCAGATTTCCGCCGGGTCGTGCTCAACCCAGCCGGGCTTCGGATAGATCTGCCGAAACGGCAGCTGGCGCATGCCGATCGCCACGCCGCTCCGGTTGAATACGATGGCCCGGCTCGTGGTCGTTCCCTGGTCCAGCGCGAGGATGTATCGTTCGGATCCGGGCATGGCTCTCTCCCGAAGTCTATGGATTGGGGTCATTCTAGACCGCATTTTAAAGCCCGTCGAGCTTGGCACAAGGGCTTGGCGGCAGGCCGGGCGACTGGTTCGGCGCGGGCCCGGTTTCCTTACCGAGATCGACGGATGCCGCAAGCGGGTGTAGCATGAACGAAATCGCCGGCCACCGGCCGGCATTCCGCTGAAGGAGGCAACCATGGCGGAAAAGAAGAAAGGGCTCTTCTCCTGGTATTTCGGGACGAACCTGCTGGTCAGGATACTCGTCGGTCTTGTGCTCGGCGCCATCGTCGGCATAGCCCTCGGATTCTTCCCCGACGCGACGAAAGCCTTCGCGAACTGGGCCAAACCGTTCGGCGACCTCTTCGTACGGCTCCTCAAGATGATCGTCGTGCCGGTCATCTTCCTTTCCCTTGTCGCCGGCTCGGCGAGCATAGCGCCGTCCCGGCTCGGGAAGGTCGGCGTCAAGATTCTTGGTTATTATTTGTTAACATCGGCGCTCGCGGTGGTGCTCGGCCTGGTTTCCGGGCAACTCTTCCGCCCCGGCGCCGGCCTCGGCATCGTCGCGGACGCGGCCGCCGTCGCCAAGCCCGCCAACGCGCTTCCCCTCAAGGACGTGCTCCTGAACATCGTCCCGACCAACCCGGTCGAATCGCTCGTCAAAGGCGACGTCCTGCCGATCATCTTCTTCGCCCTGTGCTTCGGTATCGGTCTCGCGGTGCTCAAGGATTCGAAGCAGAAGAAGCTGGCCGAGTCCGCCGAGTGGCTCTACCGCATTTTCGAGGCGATGGCCGAGACCATGTACAAGGTCGTCGGCGGCGTGATGCAGTACGCGCCCTTCGGCGTGTTCGCGTTGATCGCGATCGTCTTCGCCCAGCAGGGACCCAAAGCGATCGGTCCGCTCCTCGTCGTGGTCCTGGCCACCTTCCTCGCCATGATCGTGCACTTCGTGGTGGTCTACGGCGGCTTCCTCTCGACCTCGAGGTTTTCGCTGTTCAAGTTCATCGCACGTGCCCGCGAGGCGATGATCACGGCCTTCGTCACCCGCTCGAGCAACGGCACCTTGCCCGTGACCCTGCGCAACACCGAAGAGAACATGGGGGTTCCGCGCTCGATCTGCTCGTTCACCTTACCCCTGGGCGCCACCATCAATATGGACGGCACCGCCATCTACCTCGGCGTCTGCGCCTCGTTCATCGGCTTCGCCACCGGCAATCCTCTCACCTTCGCGCAGATGTCCACCATCGTCCTGACGGCCACGCTGGCCTCTATCGGCACCGCGGGCGTGCCGGGCGCCGGCGCCATCATGCTGCTCATGGTCCTCGAGTCCGTAGGCCTCGGCGTCACGGAAGGCTCCGCGATCGCGGCCGCCTACGCCATGATCCTGGGCATCGATGCCCTCCTCGACATGGGGCGCACCTGGCTCAACGTTACCGGTGACATGGTCGGCACAGTAATCGTCGCGAAGAGCGAAAAGGAACTCGATCAATCGAAGTGGAACTAGACTCATCCCATTGATCCGCGGGCCCGGGCGACCGGGCCCGTTTTCGTCTTCCGCCTACACGTCGGCCTTGCCTCTCGCGATGGAAATCTTCATTATTAAAGTGCAAAGGACATGGTCGGCGAATCGTGGTTTCGACCAGGCAAAGGAAAGGCAATGAAGGACAAACGCTATTATTTCACGTCCGAGTCCGTAGGCGAGGGTCACCCCGACAAGCTCTGCGACCAGGTTTCCGACGCGGTTCTCGACGCCTGTCTCAGGGATGACCGCAAGGCGCACGTGGCGTGCGAGTGCTACGCGACCACCGGCATGGTCCTGATCGGCGGAGAAATCACGACCGACACCTACGTGGACATCCAGCAACTCGCACGGGATGTCGTGAAGGACATCGGCTATACGAATCCGGACTATGGCATCGACTACGAGTCCATGGCCGTCCTCAATGTCATCCACGCGCAAAGCCCCGACATCGACCAAGGCGTCGAAGGCCACCGTCACGTCGAGGACCTCAAGCAGTGGGAAGGCAAGCAGGGCGCCGGCGACCAGGGCATGATGTTCGGCTTCGCCTGTTCGGAAACGCCCGAGCTCATGCCCGCGCCGATCATGTATGCCCACCGCATCCTCGAAAACGCCACGCGGCTCCGCAAGGAGAAGAAGATACCTTGGCTGCGCCCCGATGCAAAAAGCCAGGTCACGCTCGAGTACGAAGGACACAAGCCAGTCCGCGCGGACACGATAGTCGTCTCCCACCAGCATGACCCTGAGGTCCCCTACAAGACGATCAAGGAAGCGGTCATCGAGGAGATCATCCGCCCGATATTGGGACCGACCGGTTTGCTGACCCCGGAAACCAAATTTTTCGTCAACCCGACGGGGCGGTTCGTCATCGGGGGCCCGACCGGCGACACGGGCCTGACCGGCCGAAAGATCATCGTCGACACCTACGGCGGCATGGGTCGTCACGGCGGCGGCGCCTTCTCCGGCAAGGATCCTTCCAAGGTGGACCGCTCCGCGGCTTACATGGCCCGCTACGTCGCCAAGAACGTCGTGGCCGCGGGCTTGGCCGAGCGTTGCGAAGTCCAGCTGGCCTACGCGATCGGCGTTCCGGAACCCGTCTCGGTGATGGTCGACACCTTCGACACGAGCGATGTTCCCGAACACCTCATCGCGGACGCTATCCGCAAGGTTTTCCAGCTGGATCCGCATGGAATCATCAAGACTCTCGACCTGCTCAAGCCCGTCTACCGGAAAACCGCCGCGTACGGACACTTCGGCCGTGACGGCTTTACCTGGGAGCGCACGGACAAGGCCGCGGCTCTGAAGAAAGCCATCCGCTGACAGCGCGTTTCCCCTTGCATTGGAGGAGCGTTCGGGCGAACATCGCCGTATGGACGCTCCTCTTTCCATATTCGAGGCCATCAGAGCCACCCCGCGCGCGACCGCGCAGGCCCGGCTGCTCGCGACGGCGGACCGCGATCTCGCCGCGGTGCTTTCCGTCGCAGGCGAGGAAGACACGGTCCTGGTGCTCGGAATGGTCGGACAAGCCAAGAAAAAACGGCTCGAGGAAGAGATGGTGCGAATGCGGCATGTACGCCTGAGCCCGGCTACGATCGAACGCATCGCCGATCACTTGAGCGCCCATATCGCCGGCGATCATCCCCTGGGACCGGCTTCCCGCTATTTCAAGCCCGTCAGGGATGACGATTGATCATCCATCCGGACTCACTCCGGTGTCTATTCCCAAGGAGGAACCATGTTTCAGAAACACGTCCGCATCGTCGCGGTCCTCGCCGCAAGCCTGCTGCTCCTGTCCTCGTGCAGCTTGTTTGATGGAACCAGCATCGAAGGAAAGCTGAAGCGCTTGAATCGTGACGCCAAGAGCCTCCTCACCCAGATCCAGAAAGAGACGGATCCGTCACGCAGAAAAACGCTCGAACGGGACCTCGACAAGATCCAGGAGAACATCGAGGACGTGCTGCAGGATTTGGCGAAGGAAGGATCGAAGATCGATGT
>JAKLEE010000176.1 GCA_022703215.1 Spirochaetota bacterium
GGCGCGCGATCCTCGGTCCGATTCCGGTTCCAATCCTTGTATCCATGCGTCTGTTTCCTTTCAATCCGTTCATTCCGCCGGTTGGGGCGCGATCCCGCGGAGTTTCGCGATCGGACGCGCGATCGACTCGCGCGGGTTGCGCGCCAGGGCCTCGTCGAGTGTCAGCCATTCCGCCGCGTGCGACTCCTCGCTCGCGCGCGGTTCGTTCACGGCGCCTGAGTCGGCGGGAACGAGCAGGTAGCGCACGTCCCAGTGGACGTGGGCGGCCAGCTCGCCGCGCGCGGGAATCTCGTGGGCGTCCAGGTCGAAGATCGCATCCGAGGCGGCGACGCACCGGATTCCCGTCTCCTCCTCCGCCTCGCGGAGCGCCGCCTCGAGCGCGGTCTCGCCCGCTTCGCAGTGCCCGCCCGGCTGCAGCCACAGGTCAAGCTTGGCGTGGTGCACGAAGAGCACGCGAGAGAGCGACCGGTCGGCGACGAAGGCCGAGCCCGTCACGTGGCCGGCTGCGCACGCGCGCGAAAAGCAGTTCCCGTGCGCGGAGACGAATCCGGCAAAGCGTGCCGCCGTCTCCGCCTCTGCCGGATGGCGGGCGGCATAGCGTTCGAGGTCGGCGAGCAGCGCCGCGCGCGGGTCCGCCGCGCTCACGAAAAATACGAGACGAAGCTGTTGAAGTCGTTCTCCACGCCCGCGCGGTCGAGCATGGCGGAGATCTCGCCGCGGTGGTGCGTGCCGTGGTTCAGCACCTGGACGAGCGCGTGCCAGAGGGTGCGTTCGAGCGGCGTGCCGTCCGTGGTCTTGTAGGCGACGCGCTTCCCGAACTCGCCCTCGGGGATTTCCGCGACCAGGGCGCGAAGCGCCGCGTCGCCTTCGACGAGCAGGGCCCGCGCCGCCTTCCAGTCGGCCTTGGCCTCCGCCTTGAGCGCGTCGAGCTCGCGCCCGCCGAAGGATCCTTTCGCCGCCTTCCACTCGCCGAACGACGCGAAGCGCCTGAGCCAGAGCGCCCCGGCCCAGGCCAGGTGCGCCACGGTGCCGTGGAGGCTCTTGAAATAGGTGCCGGTCTCCGCGTCGAGCGCGCCTGGGTCCAGGCCGTCCAGGATTTCCAGCATGGCCCGATCGGCCATTTCGTTGTACTCGGCCAGAGCCGCGATCATTGCCTTCATGATTCCTCCTTCGCTTCCGTAACGAGATCCAGCCTCGGGTACGAGAACGCCCAGGCCGCCGTCGTACACAGGGTCAATATGGCGAGATGCGTGAGCTCGCCCGATTGCACTGAGAGTACAAGTCCGAAAAGCGAGGCGGTCTCCGCGAAGCCGAGCGCCAGGACCCAGGCCGAGAACAGCCCGCTCCCCGCCTCCCCGGCCCGGTCCTTGAGGACGCGCGCGAGCACCGAGCGGAGCTTCGGGTTCCGGAACAGGAACCAGCCGAGCAGGCCGCCCTGCACCGCGGAGACCGTCCCGAGCAGGGTCAGCGTCGCCACCGTCGCCAAGGGCAAGGCCGACGCGTCCTCGGCGCCGGAGCGCTGGCCTGCGACGAAGAAGTACGCGAGCTTGGTCAGCGGATCGGCGTACCAGAGCGTCTTCATGAGCTTCTCGATCTTCATCGCGCCTGTCTCCTCCGTACGTGCCGCCGCGCGCCAGGGCGCGGCCGTCCGATTCTCAGCGCTTGCGGGCGAGCTCCCCTTCGAGCGCGGCCATCAGGTCGCGCGCGTAGGCGTAGTCGAAACGCGCGCCATCCGCGAGCGCCGGGTTGCGCATCAGCTTTATCCTGCGGAAGGCGCGCTCGGCAAGGTCAGCCTGGGTCCGGTCGGCCTGCGTGCGCGCGCGGAAGCGTCCGGAGCGGAAGCGTTCCGGCCAGGCGTCACGGTCGAGCTTGCGCGGCAGGAGCCGTGCGAGCGGAATGGGGCTGCCGCAAGCCGCACGGAATTCCGCGTCCTCGAGCGTGGCGAGCAGGGCCCGCGCGCGCGCGCCGTCTACGCCGCCCGTCGCGAGCGCCTCGAGGACCGCGCGGTCGAAGGCCGCCTCGCGCCGCAGGCGCTCGGCCACCGAGCGCGCGAGGTCGCCGAACTTCGAACTCCGCTCCAGCGCCTCGAGGCCCTTCTCGAGGAAGATGCGCACCGGTTCGGTGAAAAGGTCAGCCATCGATCCCCCGTTCCCGGAGCAGGGCCAGGGCCCGCTCCCTTCCTTCCAGCGGCCCGGCCGACACGCGGATTTCCGGCCACTCCTTGAACACCTCGACCAGGTAGGCTTCGATCCGCCGCCGTTCGTCCCCGGTCACCTCGCGCCGGTCCGGAGCGTCGGTCGCCAGGAGCTTCGCCTCGAGCTCGTCGCCCTCGCGGAACATGAAGACGTCGAGGATCCGGCATTCCGCGAAGGCCCCGTGCGCGAGGCCAGTGCCCGGCACGACCCAGACGTCGAGCGCGTCGTCGGTTTCCGTCGCCGTGCCCGGCACGAAGCCGTACGCGTACGGTCTTTCGGCACGCAGCTCCCGCGATCCGGCGGGCGCGAGCGTGCGCTCGTCGAAGCGGTAACGCATGCGCGACCCCGCTTCGCCCTCGATGAAGACCTTCACTTCGAAGCTCCCGTCGCGCCGATGCCGCGTCTTCCGCCCGCTCGGCCGTCCTTCAGGTGCCGGAGGAATTCCAAGGGCGCGAGCCAGAGCATCCGCGGCCCGGCCCAGCGCATGACCTCTCGTATGCGCTCGCGCATGTCGCGTCGATAGCAGCGCGTCAGGCAGAGGCCGCACGAAGGCTTGCGCTCCGCGTATCGGCACGCGGCGAGCCGCGCTTCGGCGTATGCGGCGAGTTCTGCGCATTCGCCGCAAAGTCCATTCGCGCCCCGCGTCCCGCCGCGTTCGTGCCGGGCGCGGCACCAGGCGCCGATCATGAAGCGCACGACGCGCTTCTCGCGCTCGACGCGCCCCGTCGCGTCACTCACGACGCGCCGCCCGTCGCGACACGCTTCCGACCGCGGAAAAAACTCGGCTCGCACGCCGCCGGCGGATCGAGCCGGTCGAAGTCCGCGCCGAGGTCCCCGGGCGCGTGCGCGTCCGAGCCGAAGGTCACGGCCCGTCCGCCCGCGGCCAGGTAGGCGCCGATGATCAGGTCGCTCGGGTAACGCTCGGAGTATCCCTTCCGGAGCGGCGACGAGTTGAGTTCGAGCGCGATGCCCTTCGCGACGAGCGTCGCCATCATGTCCGCGAGCAGGTCAGCCCGGGGCTCGACCTTGTCCTTCAGGTAACGCTTCGGGAAGTCGGCGTGCGCGAGCGCGTCGAAGCCGCCCGAGCGGCAGGCCGCGAGCGTCTCCTCGTAGTGCCGCGCGTAGATGTCCTCGAGCGGGGTGCGCCGCACGTAGTCCGGGTCGCCGATCCAGTCGTCGCCGATCCAGTGCACGCTGCCGAGGATGAAGTCGAAGTCCATGCGGCCGAAGCGCTCGAGCGCGGCCGGGTAGCGGTGCGGCTCCGAGAACTCGAGTCCCTTGAGTACCTCGATCCGCCCCGCGTAACGCTCGCGCGCCTTTTCGATCGCCCGCGACCAGGCTTCGTAGTCGAAGAAGCCCGTTCCGGAATCGAGCGGGTTCAGGTCGAAGTGCTCGGTGAAGCAGATGGCGTCGAAGCCCTTGCCGATCGCGGACTCGACCATGTCCTCGAGGGTCGCCTTGCCGTCGATGGAGAAGGTCGAGTGGACGTGGGTGTCGACCCTCACCGGGAGCCCCCCGCGGGCGTCGCCAATGCCGCCAGCTCCGCCAGCGATCCCCCGCGCGGCAGCTCCGCCTCGCGCACCGTGCCGCCCCGGCTGGACACGGCGAGCGCCCGGGGCTTCCGTCCCGGTCCTCCCTCCGCCGCGAGCGTCCGGAAGCGCGCGCCTTCGACGACCAAGGCGGCGCGGTTCTCGATGGCGATGAAGTCGATGTCGGTACGCTCCAGCCAGGCGCGGAATTTTCCGTCCGGCGCTCGCTCGTCCCAGTGCGGGCAATGCGCTCCCGGCAGGAAGCCGAGCGCGGTTATGGTCGCATAATCCCAGTCGTCCGCGCCGTCGCCGAACGATTCGCTGTCCGAGAGCCCCCGCTCGAACCAGCAGATCGAGCCCGCGGAGAGCCCCGACAGGATCGTCCCGTTATGCCACGAGCGCTCGAGCAGGCGGTCTACGCCGAAGCGACGCCACTCGCGCAGCATGATCGCGGTGTCGCCGCCGCCCACGTACACGATGTCGGCTCCGAGCACGGCGTCCTCGATCTCCGCGGGTGAAGGATCCACCTTCAGGCGGAGCGCGGAGCACGCGCAACCGAGTTCGCGGTACGCACGCGCGACGTTCTCGATGTAGGCCTCCGGCTCGCCGCTCGCGGTGGGGATGAAAAGATGTCGCGGACGGTCCGAGCCCGACAGCTCGACGATGGCGCGGTCAATTCTCTCCGTCTCGCCGAGCCTGAGTTCCCCGCCGCCTATCGCCACGATGGCCCCGCGCCCGCCCGCCATGGTTCCGCCCTCCCGCGCGCGGGCGAGTATAGCCGCCGCCCCGGGCGGTCCGCAAGTTCGCGGCCGTCGCCCGGGACAGGCTGAGGCTGCCGCCCCGCCGCGGCCTCAGCCTTTCGCCGGCGGCAGGAGCTTGTCGTTCCAGGCGTCGAATGCGGCCACCAGGTCGAGCGGCTTCCGGATCCGCGGACCCCGCTCGCCCTCCAAGTGCTTTTCCGAGAGCCCCGCGGCGTCACCGGGCTTTCCGACCACCACGAGGATGACGAGCGTCGCCTCGGGCGGCAGGCCGAGGGCGGCCGCGGCAGCCTTCGCGTCAAAGCCGACGATGGGGTGCGCCACGAGACCCTCGTGGACCGCCTGGAGCTGGTAGGCCATCGCGGCCATGCCGAGCTCGAACCAGGCGAGCTCGCGGCCGTCCGGCATGCGGAGGCCCCAGTCCGCGGACGTCACGAAGGCCGTCACCGCGGGCGCCTTCAGCGCCCAGTAGTTCCCGCTCGTGAAGCTCGCGCGCAAAGCCGCGAGAGGCTCCGGATCCGTCACCGTGATCATGCGCCACGGCTGATTGTTCATGCTCGAGGGCGCCGAGTGGGCGGCCGCAGCGAGCCGCGAAAGGATTTCGCGCCCGACCGGCTCCGGTCCGATCGCGCGATACGCGCGGCGGGTTTCGATTGCCTTCAATAAATCCATTAGTGCCTCCGCGTTCCCAAGGTAGCCACGGAGGCGGCGCGCGGGCAAACCCTGGCGCTTCCAGGGGCCGTGCGTGGAGCTTCCGGATTCGGGGATTCCGGGGGGAAAGGGCAACTCGGCCGCCTCCGGCCGCGGGCCGCGGAACCCGCGCCGCGTACCGGCGCCGCTACCGTCGGCACCCGCAGGCTCGCGTTGCCCATCCGCCGCAATGGCCGGCGGGCGCCCTTCCGCCTTGCGCTCGGAGCT
>JAKLEE010000177.1 GCA_022703215.1 Spirochaetota bacterium
CCAGAAGGACATCCCGACGCGCATGCCGGAAGCCTCCGAGCTGAAGTGGACCCCCGGCGCGGTCTACAGCCACATCACCACCAACGAGACCATCTCCGGCGCCCAGCTGAAGGCCCTGCCCGAGACCGGCTCGATCACCTACGGCGGCGTGACGATTCGCTCGGCGCCTTCCGAGGCGGCGGTGCCCGACTGGACCCCGCCCCCCGCCCCGCCCGTCGTCGACGACCCGAGAAGCCTCTTCCTCATCGATGCCTCGGGCCGCGAGGCCGCCCTTCCCGCCCCCGTCGACGACGGAGCCTGGCGCACGGTCTCGATTCCCCTCGATTCGCTCATCTCCGGCGACCTGTCCGCCTTCGCGGTGCGGAACCGCGACACAGCGCGTACCGTGGAAGTGCGGGGCGTCCGGGTCTTCGACCCGACCGAGACCGGCGGATTCCGTCCGCGCAACGCCCGCGACACGGCCGGCGACGCGGTCGTCGTCATGGACGGCGTCGAGATGACGCGCTCGACAAACGCGATCGACGACATCATTCCCGGCGTGACGCTGAACCTCAAATCCGCGTCCGACGAGGAGATCGAGCTCGTCATCGAGCCCGACCGCGAGGCAGCCAAGGAAGCCATCATCGAGCTCGTGGGAAACTACAACCGTCTCATGGTGGAAATCAACGTCTTGCAGCGGAAGGACGAAAAGCTCATCTCCGAAGTCACCTACCTGACGGACGAGGAGGAGGAGGCATACCGCAAGCAGCTCGGCACGCTCTCCGCCGACTCGAGCCTCACCAACCTCCGCTCGAGCCTGCAGCGCATCATGATGAACCCCTATCCCGTGGGCGAAGGGCGCATGGCGCTGCTCGCTTCCATCGGCATCTCGACGAACGCCTCGAGGGGCGGCGGCTATGACGCCTCGAAGATGCGGGGCTACCTCGAGATCGACGAGAAGACGCTCGACAAGGCCCTCGAATCGAACTTCGAGGCGGCCCGACGCCTGTTCGGCTACGACACCGACGGAGACCTCATCGTCGATTCCGGAGTCGCCCGCATGCTCGACGCGCTCATGGGTCCCTACGTCGACACGGGCGGCATCGTACAGCTCAAAACCGGCACCATCGACGCCCGCACCAAGGACCAGACCGCCATGATCGACACCCTGACCCGGCAACTCGCCGCCAAGGAATCGGACCTCAAGCGGGAATACGGGGCGCTCGAAGGCGCGCTCGACCGCATGGAATCGCTCAGCACTTCGATAGAGAACTTCGGGAACTCCGTATCCGGCGACTGACCAGTTGACGGGATGACGAAACGCATCGGGCATTTCAACAATCCGCGAGGAAGGCAAGGCAAGGGGAACGCATGCGCATCACGCTGAACGGCAACGGAATCGACATCGGGACGCCCGGGGGAACGCTCGGCGAGGTCCTTTCCGCCCTGGACGACATGGCGGACAAATCCGGCGAGGTCCTGGTCGCCGTCAGGCTCGACGGCAAGGAACTCGACGCGGAAGGCGTCTCGCGCGAGGGCTCGCGTCCGCTCGACGGTCCCGGCGACGCGGAGGTGGTATCGGTCCCCGTCCGCGAGCTCAGGATCCGCGCGTTCTCCTCGGCACTCTCCGCCCTCGACCTCGCAGCGTCGGGCGACGGCGCGACCGATCAGTCGGCCGCCGCGAAGAACTGGGCCGACTGGCGGGACGCCTTCGAAGGCCTCCTTGCGGCAGACGAGGCCTCGCTTTCCGAATGGGCCGCCAAGGAACTCTCCACCCCGTCGGCGGATGGCCTTGCCGATCGGCTCGCCCCGGTCAGGAAGGCGTTCGCGGAGCGCCTCTCCGAAAGCGAGGACCCGGAACGCGCGCTGGCCGAGGCCGCCGCGGTCTGGGAATCGAAGAAGGGCACGCTCGGCGAGGTGCCCGTCCTGCTCCAGACCGCCCGCGACCGCGAAGCCATGGCCGCCATCGTCTTCTGCGTCGAGCTCGTGAACAAGGTGGTCCGCCTCTTGCCGGAGCTCGGGCGCCGGGGCTTCGACGCGGACGGCTTCACGGTCGACGGCGCTTCGCTGCCTTCCTTCTTCGAGGGACTCAACGCCGCCTTGCGCGAACTGATGTCTTCCTTCGAAGCCAAGGACGCCGTCGCCATCGGCGACGTGGCGCTCTACGAGCTCGAGCCGAGGCTCGACGCCCTGTTCGGCGCCTTCGCCGCGCGCTTCGGCGCGCGCGGAGGCGGAACGAAGTGAATTTCCCGCTGCCCCTGCTCCAGACCCGTTACTGGAAGGAGAGCGACCCGCGGAGCACGCTGATCGGCCTCGCGGTCATCGGCGGCATCGTGCTGGTGCTCCTCGTCGCGAACCTGATCTCGAGCCGGCGGAAAGGCTCATCAGGCACCGGCGGCAGGGCCGCCGCAGGCGGTTCCTCGCGCTTCTCGCGCGGCGATTTCCGCCGGGCCGCCAGGAACCTCGGCATCGTCGAGGAGCATGCCGCCTTCCTCGAACGCTACGCGCGGGTGCTCGACATCGCCGATTCGGCCTCGCTGTTCCGAACCAAGGAACGGCTCGACGGCTTCTTCCGGGACGTGTACCGCCGCATCGACAAGCACGAGGAGAGCGAGCAGGTCGCAGAAAACGAAAAAGCGACGCTCTTCGCCATCCGCGAATACCTGACGGTCCGCTCGACCCACGGAGCGCCGGTCCGCTCGTCCAGGCAGATGGCGGCCAAGACCACGCTCTCGTTCATCCTGTCGGACCAGTCCTCGCATCCCTCGGTCCTGCGCTCCAACGAGCCGGGCGGGCTCGCGGTGGAACCCATCCTCGACTCCCTCGGCCAGCCGAAGCGAGTGCGCCGCGGCACGCGCATGACCGTCTATTTCTACCCCAAGCCCCGACAGGGGTATTCGTTCCGCACCAAGGTGACCGGCTACGAGATCCTCGGCGGCAGGCTCGCCATGATCCTCAAGCATTCGGACGCAGTGACCGCCCTTCCCGCCCGCCGCCACCAGCGGCGCGAGCTGCGGGCGCCCTGCCTGTTCCGCCGCGTCGCGGTCGAGCTTGCCGGCTCCGGAAAGCACGCCGCCCGGAACGTCCGCGTGGAGCGGATGGCCTGGCCGGGCACGGTCGTCGACGTGTCGGCCGGCGGCCTCTCGCTGCAGAGCGCGAATCCGCTCGACGCGGGCGGCTACGTCAAGATCGAATTCGATCCCGGCAACGGCCAGCTGGCCGTATTCGGCTCCGTGGTCCGGATGAACCGCGTGCGCGGAGGCGGCGTGATGCATGTCCGCTTCGTCAAGATTTCGAGGAAGGCGGTGAACGAGCTCCTCTCTTTCGTGTACGGGTACTCGGATTGACCCCCGATGGGCCGACGGCTAGAATCGTACCATGAGGATAGTGGAACTCAAGGATCTCGAACGCCTCGATACGCCCATCTACTACCGTCGGGTCTACACCGCGCGCGCGATCCTCGAGTGGACGCAGCGGCAGACCTCGAAGCAGGTGCGCTTCGCCATCGAGACGACCCCGTACGGCACGAAGGAAGCGAGCGCCGAATTCCTCGAGGACCTCGAGTATCCGCTCGTCCCCGCGCTCCGCGAGCTCAAGCGCTACGTCGGCGATCTCGAACGCGGGGGCCGCTTGCCTTGATCGTTTTCGATTCTCCTTCCCCTGAGGCGAGCGCCGCGCTCGGAAGGGCTATAGGCGAGGCGGCCGCGCCGGGACTCGTCATCGCCTTCCGCGGCGGGCTCGGCGCAGGCAAGACCACGCTGGCCAAGGGCGTCGCGCGCGGGCTCGGGGTCCGGGACGAGGTGACGAGCCCGACTTACACCATCGCCTCGGAATACGAAGGCCGCCTGCCGCTTCGCCACGTCGACGCGTATCGCCTCCGCTCCGCCGATGAGTTCGAGGACTCAGGCGGCGAGCTCTGGCTCGCGCCGGACGGCGTGTGCCTGGTGGAATGGTCCGAGAACGTGGAAGGCGCCCTGCCCCGGGACGCGGTAAGCGTCGCCATCGAGATCGGCCCCGGCACTGCGCGCCGTATCAGGATCGAAGGCGCGTCGCTCGAGGAGGCGCCCGGCTTCAGGGCCGCGGTGGACCGCCTTCGGACCGTCCATGAAGCGGGAGCCGAAACATGAACATCCTGGCGCTCGACTGCTCGCTCTCAGTCCTCTGCGCGGCCTGCGCCCGCGGGCACGATCCCCTCGCGCGCGGCGGGGCCCCTTCCCCGAAGCACCCTTATGATTCCAAGCTCGGACACGGCGTCTCCGAACGCGGCTCCTTCTCCGCTATCGAAATCGACGCGGGCGCCCGCCACGCGGAGCGGGCCCTGGGAGCCCTCGAACTCGTGATGAAGGAACTCGCGCTCGAAGCCCGCGACATCGACCTGTTCGTCTGCGCGTCGGGTCCGGGCTCCTTCACGGGGCTCCGGATCGCGGCCGCAACCATCAAGGGAATGGCGAGCGCCCTCGGCAAGCCCTGGGTCGGAGTACCGACCCTCGACGCGTACGCCGCGGAATGGGCCGGAACCGTCCCCGCCGTCGTGCCAGTCATGGACGCGAGGCGCGGACGCTACTACGCCGCCGTCTACGTTTCCGGGGAACGCCGGACCTCCTGGCTTGACGCCGGCCCCGCGGAAATACTCGCGGCGACGGCCGGCTTGAGCGAGATACTCTTCGTGGGTCCCGACGCCGAAGCCTTCGCGGAAACCGCCTCGGAACGCTCCGGCATCCGCGTGCCGGCCGGCGCCCGCCGCCCGCCGGCACGCGCCCTCATCGAACTCGGCCGGAAGCGTTTCGAGCTCGAAGGACCGGCCGGCCCTGACGAGGGCCCCGTCTATGTGCGCTCGAGCGACGCGGAGGAACAGGAAGCCGCGTCGGGGAAGCTGGCATGAACGGCACGGCAACGAACGGAATGGGGGAATTCCTCCCCTGCCTGCGCCGCTTCGCGGCGAGCAACGAGGAAGCGCCCATCGCCGTAGCCATCCTGGACGCGCACTTCCGCTTCGTGCACCGCAACCGGCTCCTGCGTGAGATGATGGAGCTGTACGAGTATCCCGCCGACCGCCCCTTCCTCGAATCGTTCTCGCGCAGCATGCCGAGCTCCGAGATGACCGGATTCCGGACCGCGCTCTCCGATCCTTCGACCGGGCACTCGTGGAAGGGCGAGATCGACCATTGGACGCCGGAGACCCTCCGGGTCAGCACGGTCGTGCGAGCCCTGCCCTTCTTCGCGCCCGTGACGGGAGGGAAGAAGCCCGTCGCCTTCTTCCTCTACTTCGACGATGTGACCAAGCAGCGCAAGCTGGACCTTCGCAGGATACTCCAGGCCCTTCTCAAAGCCTCGCTGCTCAAGGACAAGGAGACCGGCCTCCACGTCGAGCGCGTGAACAGCTACGCGGGGAAGATGGCCCAGGCCATCTGGCGCGAC
>JAKLEE010000178.1 GCA_022703215.1 Spirochaetota bacterium
AACCGTCACGACGCTGTCGTCCGGCAGTGGGAGTGCATCGGCAAGCCGACAGTCGGCGTCCGGTACGAACTCGCCGACCCGGAGACGTTCACGAATCGAGAGGCGGTCCTTCTCGACAAGCGCGAACTCGATGCCGAGCCGTTCCGGTTCGAGCGCGAGACCGGCAAGTGCGCGGACTGCGGCGGCGACGGGCAGGAGTGGTGCGGCTGGTCGCACGTCGGCGGGCATCGCTGGCGCGAGTGCAAGCGGTGCGGCGGCAACGGCAGCGCCCCGGAGGCCCGCCCATGACCGCCCCCTCGCTCCTCGACCTCGCCCAGGCCGCGCTCTTCCTCTCCGGGATGGCCTGCGGGTGGGCGTGCCGGTTGATCTACGCGGAGTGGAAAAAGTGAAGCGTAGAATAGGCGGCCGGGACGGCGCGGAAACGCCAGCCCCGGCCTCGTCTCGGAACCTGTGAAGGAGGCCCCGTTGACTGAAGCAAGCATACCAAACTGCTCGGGATGTGCCTTCCTGCGAGAGCAGGTGGATATCCTCGTCTCGGCGCGCGGCGCGCTGATCGAGGCGAACTTCTCGCTCGCCGCCCGCGCGAACGCCGCCGAGATCGAGATCGGTCGCCGCGTCGCGGCCGAGCAGCGGCAGGCGATGTTCCTCGTCGGGCTGGCCGCGTTGCAGCGGGGGGAGGCGGGGGAGTGAGCGCGACCCCGCTACAACTGGACTTCGATCTCGGCCTTCCGGTCCCGCCCTGTGGCCCGCGTACCTACCACAACGCACTGACGGTCCAAGTCAACCGGAAGGGCGTCGTCGACGTGGACACCGTCAAGGGCTGCACGCTCGGAATACGGGCCTATCCCGACGGCGGCTGCTACGGCGAGTGCTACGCCCGGAAGATCGCGGCCTGGACCGGGATCGACTTCGGCACGGCGGTCAGCCGGTACATCGTGGACAACTGGAATCACCGGGATCATCTGATCAAGAACCTCCTCGACACCGGGGCGAGCTGGTATCGGATCGGGACGATGGGCGAACCGTGTCACGACTGGGATCACACGGTCCACGTCATCGACGCGCTTCGCCCCGCGAAGATGACGGCGGTCATCATTTCAAAGCACTGGACGCCGCTCTCTGATCATCACGTCTCGAGGCTGCTCGATTCCAACGTCGTCGTCCACGTTTCGACGAGCGGCCTCGACACCGAGGCCGAGATCAGGCATCGGACGGGGCAGCTTGAGAGGCTGCGCGGGTACGGTATCCCGGTCATAAACCGGGTCGTTACCTGTTCGTTCGGAGACTCGGCGTGGGCAAGGGAGCGCGCCGAGCGGCAGGAGCATCTCCTGTCCATTGGGCCAGCGATTGACACGCCGCTTCGCGCCAGCGCCGCGAACGAGCGCGTCCAGTCCGGCGACATCCTGACGACTCGCCGTCTCGACTCCGTCGGGGGCGGAAAGCGCGTGTCGCTCCATTCGACATCGGCATTCCTGGGCCACTGCGCGCAATGCCCGGACCAGTGCGGCGTCGGCCTTGTCACCAACTTCAAGTGCATCGAGGAGAAGACGATGGCTCAGGCAACGCTTTTCGCGGACGAGATGATCGAAGACGACGAACCGGCCGAGGCTCTCCCGCCTCTGGTCCGGAAGAAATCTTCCATGCGGAAAGTGGAGGAGTTCCTCGAGGGCGACGACATCGAGTTCCGCTATGTGCCGAGCGTGATCGGCTCGGGATTCGAACAGGCCGTCGCAAAACTCGCTCTGGAGGATGGGATCGCCCACCGCGCCGCCCGCAAGAACATGCAGATCCACTCGGCCGTCGTCGTTCTGGCGGGGGGTGAGTTCGCCGGGTTCATGACGTTCCAGAACAACCATCTCATCGGCGAGTTCTGTCTCCTCCAGTCCGTCATCCGCCCCGACCTCTACACGCCCGACCTCTACCGGCAGATGGTGCAGGAGGTTATCGCGCAGAACACGTCGGGCTACCCGATGCTGATGACGACGAACCCGAAGAGCAAGTTCGAGACACCGAAGATGTTCGAAAGCCTCGGGTTCACCACCTACCTCAAGATGTCCGGCTTCGAATACATGCTCTCGGGTGACCCGGCTTACGCCCGGATGAAGGTGCTGGCGCACATCACCATGACGAACGTCTGGGACTCGGTGAAGGGCGACTGGGTCAAGTTGAAGAAGGAATGGAACACGCACATCGACGCGGCCGGGATCGCGCAGAACATCCCGAACCCGGCTTTCGCAACCCGCGAGGGATGCTGGCAGGGAGAGAACGGTTTTGCGAACGTCGTCACCGGCCGGGCGCACAATGGGAACGCATCGGTTCTCGACCCGGTCGCATGTGAAGTCGTCCTCCGGTTCTTCATGCCGCGCGAGGGGCGGCGGGTCTACAACCCGTTCGGCGGGGGCGTCCAGTTTGGCTTCGTGACTGGGGCGAGCGGGTACGAATACCTCGCTAGCGAAATCCGGCAGAACCAGTGCGACGCGAACAACGCGCTCTGCCGCCAGTTCCCAGGTGTCGCGTGGGTCCAGGGCGACAGCTCAACCTACGAGCCGGACGGCACGTTCGATCTCGTCTTCACATGTCCTCCGTACTACCGCGTCGAGCGGTACGTTGACTACGACGGCAACCCACCGGTCGGCGAGATCAACGCCCTCCCCACCTACGCCGAGTTTCGCGACACGCTGTTTGCCGGGTACGAGAAGGCAATCGCCCACCTCGGAGACAACCGTTTCTTCGTGGTGATGACGGGCGACAGCCGCGACAAAAATGGCGGCTACCACTGCCACGAAGCGGAGACCGAGGTCTTTCTGAAGGAGCAGGGGCTCGCCGTCTACAACAAGATCGTCTACCTCGAGTGCGAGTTCACGCGGCTCGCGCACGCGAAGAAGACGCTCAACATGCGGAAGTTCCCGAAGCGCGAGCAGAAGATCATCGTCGCCTACAAGGGCGACATCAAGGCGATCAAGGACGAGTTCCCGCCCATCGGGAGGCTCTGAGGTGACGTGGCTCCTGATCCGCACCCCCACCGGCTCAACCGCCATTGAGCATCACGCGCTCGTCCGCCAGTCCGACGAGGTCGTCTCCCGGCACCCGACCTACCCCGAGGCGTGCGAGGCGCTCGCGCGGTTTCGGGACCGGATGGAGCGCGAGGCGCTCGAGGCGGCGGGGCAGAAGGAGCTGTTCCGGTGAGCGCTCCCGTGCTGCGCCCGTACCAGCTCGACCTCGTCTCCAAAGTCGAAGCCTCCGCCTCCCGCTCCGTCCTCATGGTCTCGGCCACCGGATCCGGCAAGACGACCGTCTACGAAGCCCTCGCGCGCCGGGAAACCGCTCGCGGCGGGCGCGTCGTCATCCTCGCCGACCGGGAGGAACTCGTCCGCCAGGCGCACGACCGGATCGGGGGCACCGTCATCATGGGCTCCTACCGGCCCACGCCGGACGTAGCCCGCCCGGAAGCCCCCGGCGTGACCATCGCCTCGGTCGCCACGCTTGCGCGCCGCAGCGAGGCTCCTGACGCAACGCTGGTCTTCTGCGACGAGGCTCACCTCTACGCCGCCTCGTCGTTCCGGCGCGTCGCCGAAGCCTACCGGGGCTCCGGGGCGAAGCTCGTCGGCGGGACCGCCACGCCGGCCCGCCTCGACGGGCAGGGGCTCGGGCTGCTCTTCGACGAGGTCGTCCAGGGGCCGAGTGCCGAAGAGCTCATCCGCGACGGCTGGCTCGTTCCGGTCGATCACCGGGCCCCGTCCGGGCCTTGGTGGGAGTCGGTCAAGCTCTCCGGCGGGGACTTCGATACCGCCGGGCTCGAGGCTGCGTCCTCCGCCGTCCTCCGCGACGTCGCCGGGCGCTGGCAGGACCTCGGCGGCGAGTCCCGCCCGACGCTCGTCTTCGCCGCGACGAAGGCCCACGCCGCGAAGCTCGCCGACGAGTTCTCCGCGCTGCTCTTCCTCCACGGGCTGCCCCCGGCCGAGGTCGTGACGGACGACACGCCTGCCGCGGTGCGCCGCTCGGTCCGGGACCGGATTCAGTCCGGGGCCCTCCGCTGCGTCGTGACCGTCGGCGTCCTCGGGACCGGCTTCGACGCGCCGGCCATCTCCTGCATCGTCATGGCCCGGCCGACGCTCTCCTGGGCGCTCTACCTGCAGCAGGGCGGGCGCGGGCTCAGGACGGCCCCGGGGAAAACCGACCTCCTGCTCGTCGACTGCGCCGGGAACTCGCTGCGGCACGGGCTCCTGACGAAGCCCTTCGAGGTCAACCTCGAGGGCCTCACCCGCAAGCACCGTCGCGCCGTCGCCGGTCTGACTACCTGCAGGCGCTGCTTCCGGGTCTACGAGTGGACGCTCCCGGCCTGCCCCGCCTGCGGTGCCGCGAAGCCCCGCGGGGCCGAGCGCAAGGTCCGAGAGGTCGACGGCCAGCTCATCGAGCTCACGGGCGCGCAGCAGTGGGCCGAGCGCGCCGCCGCGGGGGCGCAGGTCCGGAAGCTCGCCGCATGGATTCGGGAAGGGGAGGAGAAGGGATGGAAGCCTGCAGCGCCGATGGCCCGGTTCCGGGGAACGTTCTCGAGGTGGGCAACCCGCGACGAGATCGAGCAGGCCAAGCGTCTGGCCCGGGCTTCCGCGTGAGGATTCCCCCGCCCGCCACGCTCCCCGAGTCGGAGATGACGGACGTCCTCCGCCCGGTCCTCCTCCACACGTCCGCGCTGGGCGCGATGGTCTGGCGGGAGAACTCGGGCCTCTACTACACGCCATCGGCGAACGGGTTCCGGCGCGTGCGCGCGTCGATCCCCGGCTGCGCAGACATCGTCGGGCTCGTCTCGGTCCCCGTGGCCCGGCTCGTTTCTCTCGGCATCCCCCGGATCGGGGCGTTCCTCGCGATCGAGGCGAAGACCTCGACGGGCCGCCTCCGGGACTCGCAGATCGAGTTCCGGTCCGGCGTCGAGCAGCGCGACGGTCTGTACCTCGTCGCCCGCAGGCCCGAGGACGTGGACCGGGCGCTACAGGGGATGCTCGGATGAAGGCCGCCGTCGTCATCCTGCTCGCCGTGGCGCGGTTCCTCGGGCGCCTGACCCATCGCCATCCGTACTCCCTGCTCTCCGAAGCAACGCTCTCCATCGACTCGCCCGAAGCCCGGGCGTGGGGTGATCGCTGATGGACTCGATCCCCCGCCCATCCCCATCTCCCATGCTCGAGGCCGCCCTCTCCTACGCCTCCCGTGGCTGGCGCGTCCTGCCGCTCTGGTCCGGCCGCGGCGCGGCCTGTGCGTGCCCGGCCGGCGACACCTGTCCAAACGCCCAGAAACACCCGGTCCCATCCCTCGCCCCGAACGGCTGCCACTCCGCCTCGACGGACGCCGCGGTCATCACGGACTGGTGGACCCGCTACCCGGAC
>JAKLEE010000179.1 GCA_022703215.1 Spirochaetota bacterium
GGTCGCGGAAGCCCATGGTCTCGTAGAGCGGGCGGCGCCCGGCGCCGCACGACGAAAAGCGCGCCACGAAGCGCCTGAGCGCGAGCCGTTCCCGCCCCATCAAGGCCACGAGGGGCTGCCCCCAGAGCCGCGGCGAGCCCGTGTCGTGGGTATCGAGGGCGAAGCACACCGAGGCCTTGCGCGCGTGGACCGGCGCCGCCGCGATACGGTCGGAGAGCGCGAAGGCGTCCTCGAGGAGGGGGCGGTCGACGCGGCGCAGCATGTCCGAGCCGAGGGTCAGGTCGAAGCCCATGCCGGCATAGGCCTCGAACTCCTGCCCCATGCGTTCGGCGAGGACGGCGATGGCCGGAGCGCGGCCGTCGGCGCGGATCCGCGAGGTGACGGCACGGAGCGCCTCGGGCGTCGGCCGGTCGGAGACGGGAAAGCGACCGGCCTCGTCGAGGGTGGAGTCGAGCACGTGGTCGACCGAGTCGATCCGCACGAAGTCGAAGCCGAAACCGTCCCGCCAGAGGTCGAAGATGCGGGAAAAGTACTCCACGGCCTCTTCGTTGCGCTCCGGCGGCCGCGCGGGATCGGGCCGGCGGTTCGGCGGCAGGCCGTCATGGAAGGCGAACGGGGTCACGACCGAGTAGGCGGCCTCGCCCACGTCCTCGCCTGCCTCTGAGCGGTAGCGGAAGACGGGATAGTTGCCTTCGCGGTCGTAGCGATGGAACTCCGGGAGTCCGACGCCGTTCCACGCGTGCGAGAGCAGGGGCCAGAGCCCGCGGTCGATCAGGGCGCGTATGGCCGCGTAGTAGGCGCGCTCGACGCGTTCGGCCTCGATGGGGTCGTCCGTATCCGCCTCGAGATCGGCGACTCCGGCGCGCTCCTTCACGGCGGCCACCACGGCGCGGACGCGGGACGCCAGTTCGAGCCGCGTCGCGCGCGACCCGATGGATTCCGGGTCGAGCCCGCTCTCGAGGGCGCGCCGGTCTTCCGCCAGGGCTATCCAGCGGAACAGCTCCGGCCGCTCGAGCACGGTCCGGGCGTACTGGGCCAGGTGCGGCACCAGGTCGTAGCCCACGGCGACGCGGAGCAGGTGGCACGCCTCCACGAAGGCGCGGAGCTGCTCGCGGGCGCCCAGGCCCGACGCCGCGAGGCGGGGATCGCCCAAGCGTCGGTCCACCATGGCAGGGCTCTCGATGGCGTAGATCACCTCGAAATGGCAGGGGTGGAAGGGCGCCAGGTGCACGGCGCGAACGCCGAGCGCGGGCAGCAGCTTGGCCGCCTGCAGGAAGGTGCCGGGCCGCGTCCCGACCCCGCACGCGCGGACGTTCACGTGGCAGAAATCGGCGCGCAAGGCCCACGACGCGTCGCGGACTTCCCGCACCGGGCTCTGGCTCGAGCGTTCCCCGGAAAGGATCGCGTAGAAGAGGGCCAGGGCCGCGTCGGGGGCGGCGGCCAGCGCCGACTGGGTGTCCGATACGAGACCGTCCGCGCGTAGCTCCGCGAGCAGACGCCCGGCGAGCTCGCGGTCGGCCTCGGTGGGAGCGAGTATTTCGGCGATGCGCGGCCAGAGGCTCATCGGTCCGTTCCGGAACCGCCGGGAAGGTCCGCGAGCCGCGCGGCCGCGGCCAGGTTCACCGCGACCACGCGGCCGAGCAGGCTTTCGTCGAGGTCGAAGCGGGGGTTGTGGTTGGGCTTGTCGATACCCCGCTCCGGCGCCTGGGTGTCCAGGAACCAGAAGCAGCCGGGCACACGCTCGAGGTAATAGGCGAAGTCCTCGCCGCCCATGATCGGGTAGCGGAGCTCCACGACCTTGTCCGGTCCCAGGGTCTCCCGCGCGGCCTCCATGGCCGCGCGCGTCGCCCGGACCTCGTTGACGAGCGGCGGGTAGCCGCCGAGCCAGTGCCATTCGAACTCGAGGCCGTGCGCCGCCGCGATGCCCTTCCCGAGCTCGGAAAGCCTCCGCTCGACGAAGGCGCGGGAATCCGGCCGCAAGGTGCGCGCGGTGCCGCGGAACGAGGCGACGCCGGGAATCACGTTGTGCGCCTCTCCGGCGGAAACCGAGCAGACGGAGACGACGCAGGAATCCGTGGCCGCGAGCTCGCGGGCGGCGATCTCCTGGCTGTCCAGGATGAAGCGGGCGAGCGCGGGAATGGGATCGCGGGCGCGGTGCGGCGCCGAGCCGTGGCCGCCGGAACCGACGAAGCGCCCCTCGAAGCGGTCGCTCGCGGCCATCATGGGCCCGGCCAGGAAGCCGGCCTGCCCGGGCGCGAGCTCCTCGGAGAGGTCGCCCACGTGCGCGCCGACTATGGCCGCGACGTCGTCGAGGAAGCCCGCGGCGATGACGTCGCGCGCGCCGAAAAAGCCTTCCTCGCCCGGCTGGAAGATCAGGCGGACGCGGAAGGGCAGCTCGCTCCGGCGGCCGGCCAGGATGGCGGCGACGCCGAGCAGGGCGGCCGCGTGCGCATCGTGCCCGCAGGCGTGCATGAACCCGGGCCGCCCGCTCGCGAACTCGAGCCCCGTCTCCTCGGCCACCGGCAGGGCGTCGGTGTCGGCGCGTATGGCCACGGTCGGTCCGCGAAAGCCGAGCTCCGCCGCGAGCGCTGAACCCGCGCGGGCGGTGGAAAGCCCGAGCGCGCGCAGCTCGCGCTCCAGATAATCCGTCGTCAATGGGAGGTCGAGCCCCGCCTCGGGGATGCGGTGCAGGGCGCGCCGCCATTGGACGACGCGCGGCAGGACGCGCGCGGCTTCGTCCGCGCAATCGAAGGGAAGCTTCACGGATTCCCGCCTTTCCCGCCCGCGCCGCGGGCGGCCAGTTTACGCGCCTTGTAGTCCTCGACCAGGGCAAGGGCGTCCTCGAGGTCCGCCTCGCCCACCTCGAGCCTGAAGCCCGCGACGCTCGAATCGAACATCGGGTTCACGTCGAAACGCGAGTCCGGGAGGAGCTCGCACGGAATTCCCGCGGAGTCGAGCAGGGAACGGACGACGAGGGCGTCGTCCTGGAACACGCAACGATAGGCAAGGGCCACGGCGACCTCCCGGCGCGGAAGGACGCCCGGACGGCGCGAAGCCGCCCCGGATCGCGCCCGGTCCCGCGGCCATCCAGTATGGGGCCGCCCCGGCGGCCGGTCAACCGCGGCGCGTCCGTCCCGACGGGCCTCCATCCTCGAGCCAGCGCAAGGCCTTTTTCCTGCCGTCCGCGCTCCGCCAGGGGTTCCGCGCGTTCTTCAGGAAGGCCCGGTACGCCGCGCAGGCCTCGTAGTAGCCGTCGGGCCCCCGGAACGACGAAAGCTCGTCGCAGCGGTAGAGCTCGAGCAGGAGCGGCGCCAGCGGGTGCTCGAGCGTCTCCTGCGTGCGGTAGAGGGGCAGCCGCGCGAAGGCGGCCGGCATCATGTGCCGCCGCACCATGAAGTCGACGTCCGCCGCCAGCGCGGCCGGAAAGCCGAGCCGGAGCAGGAAGCGCCGCGCCAGGTCCGCTCCGATCTCCGCGTGGTGGTCGAAGCGCCTGCCTGACTCCGCGCTCGCGCGCGGCTTGCCGAGATCGTGGAGCAGGAGCGCGAGCGACAGGGTCAGGTCGGCGGCCTTGCGGTGGGCGAAGGTCTCCATGGTATGCCGCCAGCCGTCGCCCTCGGGGTGCAGCTCCTTGGCGTGCTCCACGGCGACCAGCTCCGCGAGCTCGGGCCAGTAGCGCCCGACGAAGCCGATCCTGAGCAGCCAGTCGAAACCGCGCGCGGGATCGGCCCCGCAGGCGACCATGGCGAGGAGGCGCCGCTGCTCTCCCGTCGATACGTCGCGCGGCACGGGGCACTCGATCCGGTCGGCGGAAGCCTCCCAGCCGCCCCTTGCCAGCAGGGCGGCCGTCTCGAAGAGCAGCCTGGCCGGTTCGGCGGGACGCGGTTCGAGAACGCGGGAAAGGATGGCGGCGCGCGCCCCGTTCCGGTCGATGTACACCCGCCTCCGCCGGTCGTGCAGCAGGTCGAGGACCGCGTAGGCGCGCCCGGTCGGTCCTTCGCCGTCCTCGCAGGCCACGAGGAGCTCCGAGACGCCCCCGACAGGCGGATCGTATTCGGGCGGATCGGAGGATGGCGGGAAACGCGCCGGAAGCCAGGCCGGCCGACGGCGCGCGGGCGGTCGGGGACCGATGGAATTCCAGGGCAGGCAAGCGTCGGCCCAGGGCAGGGCGGGGTATTCGATGCCGTCGAAGGAGCGGGCCAGGGCCCCCAGGTCGCCCCGGAACGAGGCGAAGCGGATCGGCGCCGGTTCCAGCCCGAGGTAGCGGTCCACCGCGGTGAACGAAGCCTCGAGCAAGGCCGGACCGGCCTCCCCCTCGGGGGCGGCGCGGGCATCGCTTTCCATGATCCCACCGGCTCGTTCGGGGTCGAAGGGCGGAGCCTGCTACTCCCCGCCCCCGGCCACGTGCTCCAGGACCTGCGGCAGCACCTTGGCGGCGAGGACGCGGTATTGCGGCGGCAGGGTCGAGCCGTCGGGCGCGTCGTAGCGGTCGATTACCGCCTGGAGCCCGGTCGCGGATTCCACGTAATCGCCCATCTTGTACTGGAGGAAGGCGATCTCGTAGTCGCAGGCCACCTCGACGGCCGGATTCGAGCCGAAGCGCTCGAGGGCGGCGCCGTAGTAGTCGAGCGCGGCCGCGTAGCGGTAGGCGTCGCTCGCCTCCTGGGCCCGCTGCACCAATTCCTCGTAGCCTAAGTCGGCGGGTATCGTCGCCGACCCGGAGGCGCAGGCTCCGAGCGCCGCGACGGCGAACGCGAACGCGAGAGCGGCAGCGAAATGCAGATGGGGCCGGGCGGCCATGCGGGTGCGAACCATGAAGACTCCCTTGCGGGGACGGGGCAAGCGCGGCGGCTTCCCTTTCGCCCTATGCTGTCGTTATCGGAAAACCCTCGGGACCTTCGCCCGGTTACGCCCGCGCGGTTCGGGACCCGTTCAGTCCGCCGTGTAGATCTCGTCGCGGTCGGGCAGCGAGCGCTTCAGGTCGCGGATGAAGTCCTTTTCCTCGCCCATGTCCTCGTACGCGTCGCACGAGTCGATGGCGCGGCGGACCACCGTGAAGTACTTGTAGATCTTCTCCTCGCCGAGCTTCTTCCGCCACTTGCCCGCGTCGCAGCGCACGCGCAGGTAGTAGCGCCCCGAGCCCTGCGCCGGCGAAGGGACCAGCTTGCAGTGGATGCAGTTCGCGCAATGGATCTTACCGGTCGTGCCGGCCTCGGCCTCTTCGAGCTCGAGCGCCGGATCGATGGTTTCAAGAACGCCTTTGGTCATTACGGAGCCCCCCGGGCACCGCGACAGCCGGCCCGCGCCGACCCTGCCGCTGCGACGCCGCGCGCCATCCGGAAAACCGGCAAGGCC
>JAKLEE010000018.1 GCA_022703215.1 Spirochaetota bacterium
CGACGTCGTCATGATCGTCCTGACGAGCTCCATCGGCATCGTCGCGGTCTCGGGCGGCGTGATGGGCTTCATCCGGCGCGACATGCACCTGTGGGAGCGGCCCATCTGGCTCGCGGGCGGCGTCCTCATGGTCCTGCCGGGCACCGTGACCGACGGTATCGGCGCGCTCGTCATCGTCGCGGCCTACCTGCTCCAGCGCTTCCTGCCGGGTCCGAAGAAGCTAGCGGCGTAGCTTACGCGACCGAGGAATTCCGGGTTCCAGGCGGGGGAAGGAGCGGGAGCGCTCCTTCCCCCGCCGCTTTTTTTCCGCGGCCCGCCCGCGCAGGTGGCGGAAACCGGCCCGTTCGTGCATAATTCCCGCGCATCTACCGGAAGGAACACCATGGAAAGACGCATCGGTTTCATCGGGGCGGGGCGCATCGTCGAGGTCATGCTCAAGGCGCTCGGCCCCTCGATCGGCTACGGGAACATCGCGCTCTGGAACCGCACGCGCGAACGGGCGGACCGTCTGGCCGCCGAGTTCGGCGTCGAGGTGGCGCCGTCCATCGCGGAGCTGGCCGAGCGCTCGGACTGGCTCCTCCTCGCGGTCAAGCCGCACGCCGTGGCCGAAGTGCTCTCCGAGGCGGCCCTCCACGTCGGCTCGGGCTCCCTGCTCGTCTCCATGGCCGCCGGCGTGCGCATCGAGGCCATCAAGCGGCACTTCACGGTGCCGCCGCCTGTCGTGCGCATCATGCCGAACCTGCCCATGTCCGTCGGCCTCGGCATGACCGCGGTCGCCTCTGACGCCTCGGTGCCGAAGGCGACGGTCGACGAGGTGGTCGCCCTCTTTTCCAAGGCGGGAAGGGCGCGGGCGGTCGAGGAGCGCCTCTTCGACGTGGTGACGGCGCTCTCGGGCTCCGGGCCCGCCTTCGCCTTCCTCTTCATCGAGAGCCTCGCGGACGGCGCGGTGCTGAACGGCATGGCCCGCGAGCTGGCCTACGAGTTCGCCGCCCAGACCGTGCTCGGCGCCGCGCGCATCATCCTCGACTCCGACAAGCACCCGGGCGAGCTCAAGGACGTCGTGGCGAGCCCGGCCGGCACCACGATGGCGGGCATCCACACCCTCGAGCGCCACGCCTTCCGCAGCATCGTCATGGACGCCGTCGACGCCGCCGCCAAGCGCTCGAAGGAACTGGCCCAGTAGAGAATACCTAAACCACGGAGACACCGAGGGAAGAGGGAGTGACACAGGGGAGGAAATCGGATCCGCTTCCGCTTTTCCTCCCCGTGCCTTTCCCGGCCACTCACTCTTCCCTCCCATCCTCCGTGTCTCCGTGGTTTCTTCCTGGGCTACGGGTCCCTTCGCGGAGGCTCTCGCGCTTCCAGCGGGGGGCTTCATGTTATATAATCCCGGCAACGGGCGGCGCCGGCCTTGCGTGCCGCCCTTTGAAAAAACCGGGAGCGCTCCATGCCATTCGACGCGGGCAACCTGATCACCCTCGGCATCGTCATTGTCGTCCTCGCGGCCTACCGCTACCTCGACCGCGAGAACCGCTCGCTCGAGAAGGTCAAGAAATTCGCGGACCGCATCCGGGACGAGCTCGCGCTCTATGTCGACAAGCGCGCCGAGGACCTCAAGTCCTACGGCGTCGAGCTGGACGTCCGCCACCAGGCGGCCCGCGAGGCCTTGAAGCGGGTGCAGGCGACCGAGGAGTCCCTCGGGGAACGCTCCGCCCGCATGGACGAGATCGCGACCCGATTGGGCGATTACGACAAGTCGCTCGCCGCGCTGATGGAAATGAGCGCCCGCGTCGACGAGAACCTGCGGCGGCTCCACGACGAGGGCGAGTTCACCGACCGCGCGGTCAGGCGCGTGGAGGAAGCCCGCAAAGCCCTCGAGGCGGTCGAGAAATCGATACCGGCGCTCAAGGAAGGCTTCGCCGACGAGAACGCTGCGGCCCTCGACGCCGCGCGCCACGAAATGCTTTCCGCGGTCCGTTCCGAGCTCGAACGGGCCGGGGCCGAGGTCGAGCGCCTGCGGGCGGATGCCGAAGCCCAGTCCGACAAGGTGGCCGCGCGCTATGCGGAGGCCGCGAGCGCCGCCAAGGCGCGGGCTGCCGAGCTCGAGACCATGCTTGGAGACGCGTTCCGCAAGGCGCGGACCGAGGCGGAGAAGCTCGAGGATCAGTCGTTCCGGAAGCTCGAGGGTCAGATCGCCGAACGCGGCAAGCTCCTTTCCGACGCCATCGAGACCAAATTCACCCAGCTCCGCGACCAGGCCCGCGAGAAGGTCGCCGAGACCCAGGGACTCCTCAAGTCCTTCAAGACCGACTGGAAGGTCGAATCGGAAGGCATGCTCGCCGAGGGCATGCGCGAGGTGGAGGCTGAGGCGGCGCGACTTTCCCAGCGCATCGACGAGGCGGCCTCGAAGCTCGAGGCGCGCGTCAAGGCGGGAGCCGACGGGATGGACGAGCGCCTCGAGACCCTCGACGCGAGGCTGGCCGCTTCCGAGGGCCAGGTCGGCTCGAGGCTGGAGCGCATCGACGCCAAGGCCGCCGAGTTCGCCGACGCCTTCCAGGCCAAGACCCGCGAGGCGATCAAGGCGGTGCAGGAGGACTACGCGCGGCGCCAGGCCGAGCTCAAGGCTTCGCTCAAGGAGACGCTTGCCGAAGGCCGCAGGGAGCTCGAGGCCGAGGCCAAGTCGCTCGAGGAACGCGGTGCGGCCCTGGCCGTCGCGGCAACGGCCGCGCTCGAAGGCAGGAAGAAGGATTTCGAAGCGCTAGCCGCGACCCTGCGCTCCGGCGCGGACCAGACCGCCCGCGCCGTGGCGGCGGAGCTCGAGGATCTCAGGCAGAACGTGGCGCGTACGGGAGAGACCCTGCTGGCGGAGGCGTCGCGCGTCGCGGTGGAGGCGGCTTCGGAGCTCGAGTCGCGGCGGAAGGAGCTGGGCGCGCTCGCCCTCTCGATCAAGGCGGAGGCGGACCGGAACGCCGCCGCGCTGGCCGCGGAATTCGAAAAGCGCGCGGCGGACTTCGCGGCGCGGACGGAAGGGCTCAAGGCGGAAGGGGACCGGAAGGCGGCCGAGCTGGCGGCCGGATTCGAGGTACGCGGCCGCGAGTTCTCCGCGCTCGCCGCCTCGCTCAAGGAAGAAGCCGACCGGGTCGAGGCCGAGATCCGCGATCGCATCGAGGAACGGAGGCGCGAGGGCCAGGAACTCGCCGCCGCCATAAAGGCGGCCGGCAGGGAGGCACAGGCGGAAGCCTCGCGCGCCCTCGAAGAACGCGGCGCCGAATTCGCCAAGCTCGACCAGGCCTTGAGGAGCGCCACCGTGGAGGCCGAGCGCCGCGTCGCGCTGGAGGCCGAGAAGCGCTTCGGCGAGCTCGATAAAGCAATCGATTACCGCTTCGAGCGCGTCGAGGAGGCCAGCGCGGACGTCGGCCGCATGGAGGCGGCCCTGCGCGAAGCCCTCGAGAAAATGCGCGAACGGGTGGCCGCGGATATCGAACGCACCGCCTTAGTGCTCGACGGACGCAGGATGGAGCTCGAGGCCGGACTCGCCGCCCGCGAGACCGAACTGCGCGGCCTGATGGCCGGGCTCGAGAAGGATCTCGCCGCCCTCAAGGGACAGGCCTACGCCAACGTCTCCGAAAAGCTCAAGGTCTTCGAGGACGAATTCTTCGAGGATCTCCGCAAGCGCAGCGCCGAGATCGACCGCAGGCTCCTGGAGTGGCGGGCCGAGCTGGAGACCCGACTCGAGGCCGCGGTCTCGGATGCGGAACGCGAGCGCGTCAAGGCGGAAGCGAGGGCGGCGGACGAGGCCCGCGAACGGGTCGCCGCGCTCCAGACCCGCGTCGCGGAGCTGGTCGGGGCCTTGGACGAACGCACGCGCGCCTTCGAAGAATCGGTGGCCGGCCGCATCGGCGCCGTAGAGCGTGGCACCGCGGAATTCCGCGCCTCGGTGGAAGCGGATTTCGCCGAAGCCCGGGAATCCGCCTCGAGCTTCGCCGCCGCCGAGCTGGAACGGTGGAAGATCGAGGCCGCCGAGCGCCTCCGCGCGGCCGAGCGCGAGGCGGGGGCCCGCCTCGAGGCCATGCTGGCCGCCGACGCGGACGCGCGGAGTTCCGCCGAAGCCCGGCGCGACGACACCGCCCTCAGGCTCGCCGCCCTGGAGGAGCAGCTCGGCTCGATGGAAAGCGAGCTCGGCCGACGCGCGGCCAAGGCCCTCGACGAGTTCGAGCGCAAATCGGCCCTTGCGGCCGACGAAGCCCGCAAGAAAGCCCTCGAGATCGAGGAGGAGGTCGGCCGCGCCGTGCGGAGCTTCCGCGAGGACTCGCGCAAGACCCTCGACGAGTTCAACGCCGAGGAAAAGGCGCTCCGCGCCCGGTTGGCCGAAGAGGTCAAGGCGCGCGAGTCGTCCCTGGCCGAGATCGACAGGCAGGTCAAGGCCTTCGTCGCGCAGACGGGCCTGTTCGAACGCACCGACGAACTCCGCGACGCGCTGTCCCAGGCCATAGAGGGCTTCAAGACGGACCTGGCCCGGCTCGAGTCGCGTCGGCCGGAGCTCGTCGAGCTCGACAACCAGCTCGGCCGGATCAAGCGCCTCGAGGACGAGCTCAACCAGAAGCTCGGCCGCTTCCTGGCCGAGCAGCGGCGTATCGAGTCGATGGAGGAGGACTTCCGCCGCCTGGTGGGCGTTTCGCAGTCCGTCGACCAGAAGCTGGCCCAGATCGTCGGCACGGACGACGAGCTGACGCGCATCCAGGCCGAGATGAGGAAGCTCTCCGAGGCTGCCGAGGAAGCGCGCGAGAAGTACGAGCGGGTGGAGAAGAAGCAGGTCGTGCTCGACGCCACCGCCGACGCCGTCGACAAGAATTTCCAGGCCGCGAGGGAGCTCGAGGAGCTCGTGGCCGGCCTCGAAACGTCGCTGCGTTCCCTGCCCGTCCGCATCGAGACCCTCGAGCGCTCGATCGGGGTGCTCGCCGCCTCGAAGGACAAGGCCGAAGCCGCCATCGGCCGGCTCGACGAAGTGGACGCCGCCATGAAGGACGCCGAGGCCCGCATGGAGAAGCTCGGCAAGGCCCGCGAATGGCTCGCCCGAACCGAAACCCGCCTCGAGGAGATCAACAAGCAGGCGAGCGAGCAGCTCAAGCTGCTGCAGAGCCTTCTCAAGGAGGACGCGGGGGCGAGGAAGGAGCGCGGCGCGCCACCCGTATCGGTCCAGGAGACCGTACGGAAGCTGGCGCACCAGGGCTGGAAGGTCGAGGAGATCGCCCGCACCACCAAGCTGAGCCGCGGCGAGGTCGAGCTGATCCTCGAGCTTGGCGGCCAGTCGTAGCGTATCGCCCGGAGCGATGCGAGAAGGCCGTCCCCCTGCCGTGCGGCGGAGGGGACGGCCTTCATTTTTAGCGGCTTGGCCGGGCGGCACCCGCCGGCCTGGCGCTCTAGTCCGCGATGATCGTATCGAGCGCCAGCTCGGCCATCTTCCGGAAGCCCGTCTGCCGCTCGGCTGCCGAGGTCAGCTCGCCTGAGACCAGGCTGTCGCTCGCGGTCAGGATGGCCAGGGCTTCGGCGCCGTACTTGGCCGCGAGCGTGTAGAGCTCGGCGCTTTCCATCTCGACCGCGAGCACGCCGAAGCGGGCCCAGAGCTTCCAGGCATCCCCATCCTCGTTGTAGAACTGGTCGGAGGAAAGGACGGGACCGACGAGGAAGCGCTCTCCGCGGGCGGCGGCCGCGGCGGCGGCCTTCGAGAGCAGGGACCAGCTGGCGCTCGGAGCGTAATCCATGCCCCGGAAGCGCTGCCGGTTCGCGCCCGAGTCCGTGCAGGCGCTCATGGCCAGCACGATGCCGCGCACGGGCAGCTCCTCGCGGAACGAGCCGCAGGTGCCGACCCGGATGAGCCGCTTCACGCCGTATTCGCGCAGAAGCTCGTTCACGTAGATGGATAGCGAGGGCTGTCCCATGCCGGTGCCCATGACCGACACCCGCTTTCCCTTCCAGGTGCCGGTATAGCCTGACATGCCGCGCACGCGGTTGAACAAGGTCGCGTCCTCGAGCAGATTCTCGGCGATGAACTGCGCGCGCAGAGGATCGCCCGGCAAGAGGATGCCCTCGGCGATCGCGCCCGGGGCGGCTTCTATATGGATGCTCATGCGTACTCCACCCGGAGCGCCTCGAAGGCGCCCGGACGGAAACTATAGGACGGGGAGGCGCGCGGCATCAAGGACCGGGACCGGGGCGGGAGCGACGCCCGCTCACATGACGATGAGGAAGCGCGATCCGCCTTCCTTCGAGTACTGGATGTTCCCGTCGTACTGCGCCAGCATCGTGTCGATGAGTATCATGCCGATTCCCTTGCCCGCGGACGCGTCCCGCGCCGCCGCCCAGTCGAAACCCGGCCCGTCGTCGGAATAGTCGAGCCTTACCCTTCCCTCCCCGGCGGAACGGAGCGAGACGGAAAGCGCCATCGAGCCGCTTCCGGATGACGCGTGCTTGATCGAGTTGGTGACGAGCTCCGCGAGGACCAGCCCCAACGTGGTGCATTTGCGGACCGACTCCCTGATCGGTTCGGCGTCGAACGATACGTCGACCTGCACGGGGGAAGGGGTCAGCTCAACCAGCGCGCCGAGAAGGTCGCGCGCATAGGCGGCCAGGTCGAGCTCTTCCGCGTCTCCTTCCCTATACGAAAGCTTTTCGTAGAGCAGCGCGTACCCGAGAATGCGCGACTTGATGGCCTTCAACGCCGAAACGGGGTCCGCGTTCCCCGAAAGGTCGATGAGCGAGACGATCTGCGCGAGGTGGTTCTTCACCCGATGGTTGGTCTCGCGGATGAGCAGCTCCTTCTCGCCAAGCTGCGCGTGAGCCAACGCGATGCTGCGCTCGAGCTCGGCGTTGAGCGAAGCGATGCTGCGGCTCGAGTCGGCCAAAGCCTTCCACTCGTGGAGGAGCAGAAGCCCGAGGGTCGCCAGCACCAAGGTTGCGACGGAGAGCGCGACGAGCCGCGCGCGCATGGAAGCTTCCCAGGGGGAAAGGACGTCTTCGAGGCTTGTGCCCACCGCGACTTCCAGAGGCAGGCCCGGAATGGCTTTGAACGCGATGACGCGGGAGCGTCCGTCGAGTGGCGAGACCGAAAGCACGGCTCCTTCGCCGCGGCCCTCCCATGACGGATCGCCCTCGAGATCGCGGCCCATGTCATCCTCGCGGAAGGGCAGGCGCGTCAACAGGACACCGTCGGAGCGCATCAGGCTGACCGCGCCGTCCGGCATCGGACGGACCGATTCGTACAGGGCATGGAGGAGCGGCAACTCGATCGCCGCGAAGACGATGGCCATGCCGGCGTTCCGCGTCTCGATCGGATACGATACCGGTATGCCCCAGATCCCGGTTACTCGGCTCAGGACGGGCCCCGAGATGTAGAAGCCGCGGGTCGAGGGATCCTTCTGCGCCCTGACGTATTCACGGTCGCCCACCCGGGCGAGCGGCTCCGACAGATCGGCTGATGGCACGTAGAAGAGTCCGTCGTCCTCCGACACGAGGCGGATGTCGATGCGGAAACGCGCGCTTTCGCGAAGCGTATCCACCAGGTGGACGAAGCGCGGGTCTACGCGGGGATCCGCATCCGCGTTGTCCGCGAGCCAGGCGTCGAGAAGGGCGAGGTAGACCTTCACCTCGTTCATGATGCCGCCGGTCTGCTCGGCGGCGATCTGGGCCAGGCGCTCGACATCCGCGCCGGAACGCTCGACGAGTTCGCGCCGCTCGCTGTATCCCCCCCAAAGCACCGCCGTCCAGGCGATCGCGACGCTCGCGCCGAGGACGACGAGCAAGAGGGCGCCTCTCCCGCGCAGCCCTGCTCGACCCGCAGCTACGTCCATGTCACCTCCCGGAAGCTTGCCTCGCGCTGGAAAGTATAGCCATCGCGTTGTCGTATGCCAGCCTCGCGCCACTCGGGTCGGCACGCCGCTCCGTCACCCCCTCGTCCCCGGCACCCGCTCCGCGCTACACTCGGATACCGTGGAACCCTACCTCGTCCTCCATGCCGACCCCCGCCTTGTCGTCGTCGACAAGCTCTCGAACATTCCCGCGTCCCCTGACCCCTCGGGCGACGTATCCGTCCGGTCGATGGTCGCCGAACGTTTCGGCTGCGCCTTCCTCGAAGCGCCGCACCGCCTCGACCGCCGCGTGACGGGCGCCCTCGCCTTCGCCCGCTCCGCCCAGGCCGCGGCCATCCTCTCGGAGGCCTTCCGGCTTCGCAGGGTGCGGAAGACCTACCTCGCCGTCGTGGAGCGCGCGCCCGATGAGGAAGCCGGCTGCCTTGTGCACAAGCTCCGCCATGACGGCAGGCGCAATGTATCGCGTGTGGAAAAGGTCGCTCCGGAGCTCGCGGCCGGCTGGGAAGCCGACGCCCGCGCGGGGCGCGCCGTGCCGCCCGAGGTCGCCGTGCTGACCTGGCGTCGCGCGGCCCTCTCCGACCACTACGCGCTCGTCGAGGTGGAACTGCTGACCGGACGCCACCACCAGGTCCGCGCCCAGCTTGCCGCCGGACTTTCGCCCGTGCGCGGAGACCTCAAGTACGGCGCGCGACGCAGCTGCCGGAACGGCCTCGTGATGCTGCACGCCTGGAAGCTCTCGCTGCCCCCCGTCGGGAAGACCGCGGCCCTCGAGCTGGAGGCGCCGCTGCCCGCGGACGAGGCGCTGTGGTCAGCGTTCCCCGGCTACCCCATCGCGCGCGAAGACCTCCCGACTTCCATGTAACGCCACACGCGAAGCATGAAAAGTGGCGCGATGCCTTCGCAGAGCCATGTAGCGGGGGTCCTGTCGACGCACGACACACCCTTTCACTGACGTTCAAGGGCGCGCCGCGCGCCGCCACCCCCCGCGCTACCCACACCCGTACAACTTGCGCCGTATCGTTACTCCACCACGCCGCTTTCCATGCAACCCCTGAACCGCGCGCGCGACGGGGCGGCATATCGGGCGGGCTACTTTTCATGCGCCGCGCCGGGCACCACGCGGATGGACAGGTCGCGCGCGACCGCATTTCGCGGTCGCGGCGACGAAGCCGCAAAGCGGCTTCGTCGATTTGCCGAAGGCTTCGTCGATCTCCCGAGCCCCCGCCGAACCGCCGCCTTCCGAACCCGCCCGCCACGTCGGCCGGCGTGAAAGCGCAAACCCGGCGCAGCGCCTTTCAGGACTTGGCAGGACGGCGGGTGACGCCGGCGAACATGCCCCTGACCGCAAGGGAAGGGGAATGTTCGAAGGCGTCAGGCCCCGCCCTGGCAGGCCTTGATAACGCCCTTCGCCGGTCTTTCGATTATCCCATCAGAACAGCGCGGGCGATTTCGGCTGCGTCGGCAAGTGATTGATGCGGTGCCACTGCACGTAGGCTCCGTCGCCGAGCGGCGCGGCGAGCAGTTCGAAGACGCCGCAGTTCCCCGTGGGAACGAGCGGCATCCACGAATCCTCGAGGCCGAAGGTGACGCGGACGAGCCACTGGATGAAGCCGCCGTGGCTCACGCAGAGGACGTTTCCGCCGGACGAGTTCGCCAGATCCCTGAGCCGCGCCCAGGCCAGGCGGGCGCGCGCGGCCAATCCGGCCACCCGCTCGGCTCCCGGAACGCCCTCCCAGCTCAGGCGCTCGAAGGCGGCGTGCTCGGCGGGAAAACGCGCGCGGATTTCCTCCATCGAGAGGTCGGAGAACGCGCCGGTATCCAGCTCGCGGAACACCGGGTCGAAGCCCGGCGGCGGAAGGTCGGCCGCCTCGGCCGCGATTTCCGCCGTCTCCCGCGCGCGGGAAAGCGGCGAGGCCGCGCAGGCGGCGATGCCGCGGTCGCGGAGCCAGGCGCCGAGCGCGGCGGCCTGATCGCGGCCGGATTCGTCGAGCGGATAGTCGGTCAGGCCCTGGATGACGCCCCTCGCGTTGCCTACGCTCTGGCCGTGCCGCGCGATGAAAAAGCGCGTCTCGCGCGCGAGCTTCGAAAAAAACCGGGCATCGACCCGCTCCGTACCGGCGGCCCCGGCGCGCGTCCGGTCATCTTCCTGTTCCATTGGGGGCGATTATAGCCCGCGCCGCGCCGACGCGGGAAGGCGCGGGCATGGCTTGTCCGCCTGAGACGAAAGTCCTATCTTCTAGCGAGCGTCCGCCGCCCGACTCCAGCCGGGCGCGAACCGCACCATCCCGCTCACAGGAAGGGCCATGAGGGACCTCACGACCGGCAACGAGACCAAGTCGATCATCGCCTTCGCAGTGCCAATGCTGCTCGGCAACGTGTTCCAGCAGCTTTACTCGATGGTCGACAGCGCCATCGTCGGCCGCTTCGTGGGCAAGACCGCGCTTGCGGCCGTCGGCGCGAGCTTCCCCGTCATGTTCCTGATGATCGCGCTCGTCATGGGCGTGACCATGGGAACCACGGTCCTGGTGGCGCAATACTACGGCGCCCGCGACCGCGAGTCCGTCCGGCGCGCGGTGGACACGGGCTACATCGTCCTCTTCTGGGCCGGGCTCGCCCTGACCGCCATCGGGCTCCTGGTCGCGGACCCCATACTCCGTATGCTCAAGGTGCCCGCGGACACCTACGGCGAGGCCTCCACCTACCTCCGCATCATCTTCTCGGGAATGCTCCCCATGTTCGGGTACAACGCCGTCTCGGCCATCCTGCGCGGCCTGGGCGACTCAAAGACCCCGCTCTGGATCCTCATCGCCGCCACGCTCGCCAACATCGTCCTCGACCTTGTCTTCGTGGTCGGCTTCGGATGGGGAGTCGCCGGCGCCGCCTGGGCCACGGTCATCGCCCAGGGGCTGTCGTTCCTCGGAGCCCTGGCCTGGCTCGACCGGCGGAACGAATTCGTGCGGCTCGAGATCAAGGCCCTGCGCTTCGACCGGGCCATCTTCGTCCAGTCGCTGCGCATCGGACTGCCGAGCGGCGTCCAGCAGACCATGGTGGCCGCCGGCATGATGGCCCTGACCCGCGTGGTCAACGGCTTCGGCACCGACGTCATGGCTGGCTTCGCCGCCGCGAGCCGCCTCGACGCCTTCGCCTCGATGCCGGCCATGAACCTGTCGCAGGCCATCAGCACCTTCACGGGCCAGAACCTCGGCGCGGGAAAGAGCGAGCGCGTCAAGCGCGGGCACCTCTCGGCCATCGCCGTCGGCGCCGCGATCTCGGTCGCGGTGGGGGCGGCGGTCGTCTTCGCAGGCACGCCGCTCATGACCATGTTCTCGGCCGATCCGGCGGTGGTCGCGATCGGCGCCCGCTACCTCTTGATCGTCGGCGTCTTCTACGTGCTCTTCTCCACCATGTTCATCAACAACGGCGTCATGCGCGGCGCGGGCGACGCCTTCATCCCCATGATCAACACCCTGCTCGCGCTCTGGGTGGTCCGCATTCCCGCCGCGATCATCCTTTCGAAATACCTGGGACCGGACGGCATCTGGTTGAGCGTACCGGCAGGCTGGGCCGTCGGCGCGGCCTTCTCGACCTGGTACTACTCCACGGGCCGCTGGAAGACCAAAGCCGTCGTCCGCCGCCCGCCCCGATAATTGAACCACGGAGACAGGAGGCGGAAGCGGGAGTAAAGCAATCGTGGAAGCGGAATAATCGCCCTCTTCCATCAGTCCCCTCCGACTATTTCGAACCGCGCATCCTCCTCGGTCCAGGTCGGGAACCCCCGCTCTTCTTCTCTTCATCCGTGCCTACGTGTCTCCGTGGTTTTCCCTCGGGAACCGGGGGCTCGTCGTCGAGGGCGACCTTGCGCTTGTCGGGGTCGGGGTTGCGCTTCCAGAAGACGGCGACGTTACCGATGACGCGGACGAGCTCCGAGCCGGTGGCGGCGGCCAGGTCCCGCGCGAGCTCCTTCTTCTCTCCCTGGAAATCGCCGAAGCGGAGCTTGACGAGCTCGTGGGAATCGAGCGCCGCGGCGAGGGCCTCGCGGACGCCTTCCGAGGCGCCGGAGCGACCGAGCATCACGACGGGGTCGAGCGTGGCGGCGAGGCCCGCCAGGCGGGCGCGCAGTTTCGATGTCAGCATGCGTTTCCTTTCCCCGTCGACGGGGTCGCGCGCGCGGGAAGGGGACGTCGCCCCGTCCGGCGCCGGATCAGAAGGGTATGCGGGACAGGAGCCCGCTCAGCGCCGTGACGCCGAAGCCGCCGGCCACCCTGAAAAGCGCCAGGATGACGAAGGCGGTGGCGAGGCCCTGGAGGTAGTTCACTATGCGGTCGCGGTAGACGAGCCGGTTCGTGCGGTAGACGACCGGATTGATGAGCGCGTCGACAGCGCGCCAGGCCGGGTGGAGGCTGTTCCAGCGGAACGCGTAGGCCAGTCCGCGGGCCAGGATGAGAATCGCGAAAAACGAAGCGAAGAAAGCCAGGGCCGACCAGGCCACGACGACGATCGAGGCCAGCACGAGTCCGAGGCGTACCCGTCCGAGCTCCGCCAGCTGGTTGAGCACGCCGCCGATGACGTAGAGGACCCCGATGGCCACCATCGGAGAGAAGTCCAGATTCCCGGCCCGGAGCCGGCCCGACCGTCCGAAAAGGGAGAACCACGGATCCGCGAGGGCTCTCACCACGCGCATCACGAACGAGCCTTCCGGCAAGGCGGGAATCCAGGTGGAAACCAGGCGCACGATGCAGACGAAGACGTAGAGGGTCAGCAGCGCGTTGAGGGCATGGAAGATCGCGGACAGCACGTTCATGGAGTTCCTTCGGATTCGCCGCTGGCGGGATCTGGAGCGGAGGCCGGCGCGTCGAGGCGCCGGGTCTCTTCGAGCAGGTCGAGCAGGTCGAGCAGGGCGACCGCCGCGTCGAGGCTTTCGCGCGCGGGATCGAAGGAGCGGTCGAGTTCGAGGGCTCGGCGCCAGTACGACACGGCGAGTTCCGAATCGCCAGAAGCGTACGCGTCGAGGCCCGACAGGTAGAGTTCTTCCACCTGCCGCGCGCGGTCGGCGCGGCCCCGGTCCCCGAGGTCGAAGCGCGCCTCCAGCGAAAGCCGGTTCAGGGGACCGAAGGTGGTGGCGAGGTCGAGGTTGTAGTTGACGAGCAGGGTGACGGGCTCGATCTCGACGGCGGCGCCGAGGGATATCCTCGGGTTCGCGCCCTTGAGCTGGAAGCCGCCCTGCAGGCCGAGAAAGTCAGTGAGCTGCGCGAGGAAACCCGCCGACCAGTACCAGCGTTCGCTCGAGGCAAGATCGAGCAGGTTGAGCGGCTGCGAGAGGTCGGCGGATACGGTTATGGGTCGAAGCGGCGACCAGGAGAAGCCGGCCGAAGCCACGGTCGCGAGCGGCTCGCCCTTGGCCGGCGGTCCCAGGTTGCGGAGGGTCAGCCCGACTGCGGCGTTCTTGGAGCGCGAGCCGTAGAGCTTGAGCAGGTTGAAGCGGGTCAGCAGCCCCGCGTCCGCCATCACGGCGAAGGCAGATTGTTCCTCTCCCGTGGAGAGCTCGTCGGGCTCGAGCACGCCGTCGTCGTCGAGGTCGTAGTCGGGAAAGGAGCGGTACGCGGCCTTGAGGTTCAACCCGACGGCGACGCCGTAGAAATAGTAGCCCGGGAAGAGGCGGATGGAGGCGTTCGCGGTGGCTATCGCCTCGGCGTAGTACGATCCCGCGACGGAGGCGGCGTACTGGTCGTACTCGGTGAAGGGCAGGTAGAGCCACTTCCCCGAGACGGCGAGGCCCAGGTCGCCGAAGCGCATCGTGTACACGGCGGCCTCGACCTTGGCTTCCTCGATCCAGTTGTTGTGGTAGAGCGCAAGCTCGGTGCGGTCGATGACGGCGCTGCCGGCGGGATTGTATTCAATGAAGGAATTGTCGCGCGCCACCGCGAGGTAGGCTCCGCCCATGGCCTCGCCGAGGCCGCCGATCGGCACCAGGGTCGAGAGGAAGACCGTGCTGCCCTCGTTCGGGTCGACGCCGTCGGCGAACAGGTCGTAGAACAGGCCGTAGATGTCGGGAAAGCTCGACTGGGCGGCGAGCGGCGCCGCGCCCGAGACGGCGAGGGCCAAGGCCAGGGCGAGGGTCGCGGCGCGCTTCATCTTCAGGCTGGAGTATACTGTATACTACCGTCCTTTTCTATCCGGGGTACGGCGCCGCGCGGTTCGCGCCCCGATGCGGCTCCACCCCGGGGCCCATCGTGCCGAGAATCGAACGGAGGTCCCGCGCCGCGGGCGCGGCGGCGCAAGGCCGCTTGAAATCCCGATGCCATCCGGCCTTTCGCCGGGCATCGGAGCCGGGGGAAGCATGGGTAGGGGCAGGTCCGCGACTAAAGTGACCGCAAAGGGAAGGCCTGTGGCCGTCCCGGTCGCGTCGCGCGCCCGCCCCGGGGTCGCCGGCATGGTCCTCCTGGCCATCTTCCTCGCCCTGGGAGCCGCCCCCGCCCACGGGCTCGGACAGCGCGAAAGTCCCTACGATACGGTCGACGCGCTCATCGAGCAGCAACGCTACGACGAGGCGCTCATCCTGCTCACAGAGCTGATACGCACGCGCCCCGACGATTTCGACGCCATCCAGAAACGTATCAGCTCCATCATGGAGCGGCGCCTGCAGTACGCCCGCACGGCGGAAGAGGTCGTCGACGTAGTCATCAACGATCCCGAGAACCAGGCGCGCAAGCTCGCCCTCATCGAGGAGCTCAAGGGAATCGAGCGTTCGCCGAATCCGATCATCCGCACCACGCTGGCCAACATCGAGAAGACGGCGCTGTTCACCGAGAACCGCGCGGCGTTCGACCGCGCCATGGCAGAAGGCCGCGCCCTCATCGAGGCTGAACGCTACGTCGACGCCGCCCGTCGCTACGCGGCCGCCTACGGGCTGTACCGCGAACAGTTCTACGAAGCCGGCTACGACACGCTGACCGTCAACGCCGTGCAGGACTGGGTGGACTCGGCGGTCGCTGCCATCGACCGCGCCGCTGCCATGGGCACGCGGACGGAGGACGCGGTGGCCGCCCTGATCCGAGCCTTCGCGGGCTCCGATCTGAAGGCGATCGATTCGGCATGGCCCGCGGCCGAGACGGCCATCCGCGCGGCCGCCTCGATACGGGACGACGCCGCCGACGCGGGCCGTTCGCTCAGGCGCCAGTTCGACTTGCTCAGTACCACCGCATCCGATCTGACCGACGATTCCTGGTTGCCCTTTGCCTGGCGCCTCACCCTGGGCCGGCCGGAGGCCGCCTGGCTCGAAGGCGTGGTCGGAGCCTTCGACTCGCGCGTCTCGCGAACGCTCCGCGAGCTCCAGACCGCGGCGATGGCCATGCTCGCCGCGGACGGCGCTGCGACGGACGCAGTCTGGGACGCGTCGGAGCCTGCCGAGGCCGCCGCGCGATACCGCGCGCTCGCCGAGCTGGCAGACCGCGCGGCCGACGCCGTGGGGCTCTGGTCAGCCGTGGCCGCTAACGACCTCGATGCCGGCGAATCGGGCTTCGGGGCGGCGGCGCTCGCCGTGGCCGCCCCGGACTGGTTCGCCGCGCTTCACCGCAGGGATTCGGCCCTGTCAGCCGCGCGCGCGGCAGAAGCGCGCGGACGGGCCTTGGCCGTCGCCCGCGAGGCCGACGCGTGGGCCACCGCCGATGACGGATCCGCGGAGCTTTCCGCCGCCCTCTCCGCCTACGGGGCGTTCCGGGCTTCGCTCGCGGCCGAGCTCGGAGTCTTCGACGGGGAGTTCGACGCGTCCTTCGCACGGGCGGAGGAGTTGGTCCGGCGGAGCGGCCTCGGATTCGACTCGGGCGAAGCCGGAAGCGTGCAGGGAACCCTCGACGCACGACTGCTCGCCGCCCGGGACGAGCTGCGATCGATGGCCGCCTCGGTGGCCGCCTACGCGGCCCGTCGCGAGCGGGACGAATTCGACCGCCGCCTGGCGGCCGCCGTTTCCCTCTACGAGACTTCGAAACCCCTCGTCGACGGCGTCGCCGAGGAGGCCACGGGCTTCCTGGCGCGCTATCCGACGAGGGCCGAGCCGACGCTCGTCGACGCGGAGACGGCCATCAGGGCCCTGCGCGCCGCGGCCGCCGACTACCTCGCCCGCTGGGCCAGGGAACCCGATTTCATCGGTGGCGCCGCGGAGATACTCCTCCAGCTCGAAGCCGTCCGGGCGCTCGACCGCTCGGCCCAGGCTGCCCTCGAGCGAGCCCAAACGGCTCTCGCGAGCGCCCGCGACCTCAAGCTCCGCGCGCTCTCCGCAAAAGCCGAGGGCGACCGCCGCCTCGCCGAGGCGCGAGCCGCCCTGGCCCGCGACGATTTCGACGGCGCCCGCGAGCGGCTCGAGCAGGCGGGCGAGCGCTATCGCGCCAGCCTCTCGTTCGAGAACGACTCGACCCTCAAGGCCGCCAGCGAAGCCTCGCTCGACCGGCTCGGCAAGGACATCGTGGCCTCCGAGGACGCGCGGGTGGTCGAGCAGACGCGGACGCTGATCACCAGGGCGCGCGACGCCTATTACGCGGGCGAGTTCGAGCGCGCCGAACAGTCGCTCCTCTCCGCCCGCGTGACCTGGTCCCGCACCCGACCCGGCAGGAACGACGAGGTGGAAAGCTGGCTGACCATCGTCCAGACCGCCCTGTCCATCAAGACCGGCCGGGACATTCCCGTCACGGCACCGCTCTACGCCGAGATGAGCCAGCTCCTCTCGCTGGCCCGCCGCTACTTCGAGGAAGGTTCGGCGCTGCTCGACAGGCGCGACCGGGTCGGCGCGCTCCGGGCCTTCGATCAGGCGCGGCAGAAGATCCAGGAAGTCAAGGTCGTCTTCCCCCTCAACCAGGACGCGCGCGTCCTCGAGCTCCGCATCCTCCTGGCGGTCGATCCGCCCGCCGGAAACACCCGCTTCGCGCAGCTCTTCACCGAAGCCCGCGCCAAGATAGCGGCCCGTGGCGATCTCCAGGCCGCCTACACCGACCTGCTCGATCTACAGGCAATCAACCCCCGTTACACGGGGCTCGCGGCCGAGATCCAGCGCGTGGAAATCCTGCTGGGCATTCGCCTGCCGCCCCCTGACCCCGCCGCGGTGGCCAGCGCGCGAGCCCTGGTGGCCCAGGCGCGGCGCATCTGGGATTCGCGCCAGGTCAGCCAGTTCGAGAACGCGGTGGCCCAGCTCGACGCCGCCATCAAGCTCGTGCCGTCCAACGACCCGCGCCTGGGCGAAGCCGCCCGGCTGAACGACGAGGCCACCGCCCTCAAGGACCGCCTCAACACCTACACGGGCGGCACCGTCACGCTGAGCCTTCCGACCGCGGGTGCCGAACTCCTCCAGCAGGCCATCGCGCTCTTCACCTCGGGCAGCTTCATCGAAGCCCGCGGCAGGCTGGATCGCCTGGTGGCGGCCTATCCGCAGGCGGCCCGCGTCCCGAACTACATCGATCTCGACTCGCGCCTCGCGGCGCGGGGGTACTGATGCGGAACGGGACGACACGGAAGCGACACGCGTTCGCCGCCCCCGCCATGGCGGTCCTGCTCCTCCTGCTCGCCGGCTCCGGCGCGGCCGCCGTCCCGGATCAGTACTGGGAACTTGCCAGGGTATTCGTCTCGCGCCAGGCCTCCTTCCCGACCGTCCTCGAATCGGGCGGGGAAGCCCTCGTGCTCTGGCAGGAATCGCGCTCGAGTTCAGGCGGAGGCGAAGCCTGGGTCTCCCTCGAGCGCCGCGCGAAAGGCGGCGCGACCACCGCCTCGCTCTCGCGCTTCGCCGGTCCCTTCCGCTGGAACGGAACGGAACCGGTCCTCTACTCCGCCGCCGCGTCGGGCCGCACCGTCATCGTCGCCGGCACGGCCCTCGAGAACGAGGTGACGGTGTGGCGCTCGGATGACTCGGCCTCGAGCTTCGGCGCCCCCGCCCGGGTCGTCTCCCCCTGGCCCGTCGTCGCGCCGCGGCTTTTCGCCCGTTCGGACGGCGGCTGGCTGCTCTTCGCCACGGCCGGTGGCTCGAGCGCCGAGGCCAACGGCGAACTGCCCGCGGACGCCGTCGAGACGCCGGCCGCCGGAGAGGCTGCTGGCGGCTCGGAAGCCGGAACCGCCGCCGTGGCCGGCGAGAGCCTCCGCCTCGTGGTCTCGCGCTCGGACGACGGCGTCGCGTGGACGGACTTCGCGCCCTTCGTGGACGAAGAGGACGGGCTCATCCTTTCCTTCCTGCCGAGCGCCGCCTTCGTGCCCGGCTCGGGCCGCGACGTGGTCGTGTTCCAGTCGCTCGTGGCGGGCGACCGCCCCACCTTCCAGCTCTTCTCGAAGACGAGCCCGGACGGCGGCGTCACCTGGTCCAGGGCGGTCCGGATCACGGACTTCGAGGAACCCGTCCCGCAGGCCCGCCGCGACCCCGCCGGCTTCGACAACCAGCGCGCCCATCTGGCCGCCATCGGAGAGGCCCTGTCGCTCGTCTGGGAACGACGGTCGCTTACCGGCCAGACCCAGATCTACTACGCCCGGCTCGACGGTTCGGGCGCCCATGCCAGGGGCAGCGCCGAACGTGTCACCCTCGGCCAGGGCTCGGCCGGCGAACCGCGCCTGGTGGAGCTCGGCGGCGAGGCGGCGATCATCTGGTACGACGACCGCCGGGGTGACAACCGCATCCACCTCGCGCTCCGCTCCGGGCTCGACTGGCGCGACCGCGACATCTCGGGCGCCTTCCCGGGGGCCATAGTCCGGGGGGCCGCGGTGGACGACCGCCTCTGGGCTGCCTGGCAGACGGAAGCGGAGTCGCCCCGCGTCGTGGTGCTCGAACCGGACACCCGAACCTTCCCGCCCCTCCCTTCCGGCGTCGACTTCACGGCGGGACTCCCCTCGCGCCGCGAGACAGCGACCGTGCGGTGGAGCGAGCCCTCCGACCCGTCCGGCATCGAAGGTTACTCCTGGATCTGGACCCAGGACCCGCAGGCTGCGCCGCCCGCGACCGTCATGTCGACCGAAGCGGGCGTGCGCGGCGGCTTCGAGGCCACCGCGGACGGTGCTTGGTACTTCGCCATCCGCGCGCTCGATTTCGCCGGCAACTGGTCCGAACCCGCGCGCGTGAGCTTCGTGCGCGACCGCACCCCCCCCACGGTGCCGCTCATCGCCACGCCCGAGGCCGGAACGGACGGCTTCCTTCTCTCGAACACCTTCGAGCTCTCCTGGGATCCGCCCCCCGAACCCGACACGCGCGCCTACGTCTGGAGCCTCCGCTGGATCGGTCCCCTCGACAGGCTGCCGCCCCGGCGCCTCGGCGCGGCCGTACAGGCCGGCGCGGAAACGGCGGGCGAGGATGCGAGCTCGGCTCCGCGCCTCCCCGCCGCCCCGTTCGAGCTCACGGCCTACCCTTTCGGCCCCGCCACGGATTACGAGCGCGCCCTCGTGGAGGAAGCCGGCGTGCCGACCCCGGATCTTGGCACGCGGACCGAGGCGCGCTCGCTCGCCTTCCGGAACGTCGAGGACGGCTACTACGTCTTCGCGGTTTCCGCGGTCGATGCGGTGGGCAATGTCGGCGACACAGTCTGGACCATGCTCCGCGCCGACAAATTCCAGCCCTACACGGTGGTGTCCGACGTGGCCGCCTCGCGCGACGCGTTCGGCAAGGCCGCCCTGCGGATACTCGGACGGGGTTTCCTCGAGGACGGAGCGGTCACCCGCGTGGTCCTCGACCTGGACGGCCGGGAACCCTGGGACCGCGAGTTCCTGCCGGGGCCGGGCGGCTTCCGCGTCGAAACCGACCGCGTGATCGCCGGGATAGAGGCCTCTGACATGAACGAGGGCCTCTACCGCGTGGGCGTCCTCCACCCGACGCGCGGCTGGGTCTTCAGCGCCCCGCGCGTCGCCTTCGATGCCGCGGGCTCGATCAAGTTCGGCGATTTCGCGTCCACCTGGAAACCGGTCTGGAAGCCGCAACCACCGCCCCGCCGATTCGTATTCTCCATTCCCGACCTGGCCCTGCTGGCCGCGTTCGTCTTCGCGCTGGCGGGCATCGTGCTCACCTCGCGGACGGCGCTCCGGGTCGCCGCCGAGGGCGGCGCGCTGCGCCGCGAGATCCTCGCCCTCGTGGAAGGAAGCCCCATGCAAGTCGCCGAACCGCGCGCCGCCGCGCGAAGGAAGCTCCGGACCCAGGGTCCGGGCCTCCGCGTCAAGTTCACGTTGACCATCTCGCTGCTGGTGCTCTCGGTGGTCGTCCTCCTGGCGGCCCCGCTCGCCTACTTCGTCACCGCCACCGAACGCGCCAGCCTCGCGAGCGGCCTCGAGCAGCGCGCCCGCGTCCTCCTCGAGAGCGTCGCCCAGGGCGCCCGCTCCAACCTGCCCGGGCGCAACCTCATCGAGCTCGGCCAGCTGCCGCAGCAGGCGCGCGCCCTCGACGAGGCGCGCTACGTCACCATCACCGCGTACGGCTCCGGCGCCAGCGCCTCGCCGGACACGGTCTGGGCCAGCAACGACCCCGGCATCCTCGACAAGATCGACACGGCCGAGCTCGCGGCGGGGGTCTCCGTCCTCGAGGATCCGGTCTCGGCCATAGTGGAGGCGGCGGCTAAGGACATCGACGCGGCGGCCGCCGCAGAGGTCGGCGCCCTCTCCGAATCCATCGCCAGCCTCCAGGCCGAGGCCCGCGCCCTCGCCGCGCGGCTCGACGCCGCGAGCCAGGCGCGCGTCGCCGAACTGGGCGCGGCCGCCCGCGACCTCGAGCTGACCCTCACGGAGAAGCTCGGCGCCATCGCGGAGGCGTCAGTCGGCTCGACGCCGCGCTTCGATCCTGAGGCGGTATCGGGCGATACGCGCACCTTCATCTTCTGGAAGCCCATCCTCTTCCGGCAGGGCACGGATGGCCGCTTCTTCCGCGGCCTGGTGCGCCTCGAGCTCGGCACCGAGCTCATCCTCGCGGACATCCGGCGGGCGCAGCAGGGCCTGTTCGCCATCATCGGCGGCGTGGCCCTCGTCGCGCTCGGTATCGGCATCGTCGGCGCCATCGTCCTTTCCAACATCATCGTGAACCCGATCCGCCGCCTCGTGGAAAAGATCGAGGAGATCCGCGACACCGAGGACAAGTCGCTGCTCGAGGGTTTCCGCATCGGGATAAGGAGCCGCGACGAGCTGTCGATCCTCGCGGGCACCGTCGAGGACATGACCAGCGGCCTCGTAAAGGCCGCCGCCGCCGCGAAGGACCTGACGGTCGGCAAGGAAACCCAGAAGATGTTCATTCCCCTCGAGCGCAACGCGCAGGGGAACAAGCTCACCACGCTCAAGCAGTCCGCGCCGGGCCTGGAGGCCTTCGGATACTACGAGGGCGCGAAAGGCGTCTCGGGCGACTACTTCACCTTCGAGAAGCTGGACGAGCGCCACTGGGCCTTCATCAAGTGCGACGTCGCCGGCAAGGGCGTTCCCGCCGCCCTCATCATGGTCGAGGTCGCGACCATCTTCCTCGATTTCTGGGCCGGCTGGACCCCCGCCCGCGGCATCAAGCTCGCCGAGCTCTGCTACCGCGTCAACGACCTGGTCGAAGGCCGCGGCTTCAAGGGCCGCTTCGCCGCCTTCGTCACGGGCGTGGTCGACGCCCGCTCCGGCGTCGTCGAGGTGGCGCACGCGGGCGACAAGTTCCTGCACGTCTTCGACGGCGCCTCGGGGAAGATGGTGACGCGCGAGCTGCCCGACGCACCGGCGGCCGGCAGCTTCCCCAACTTCATGGTCGAGATGAAGACACCCTTCACCCAGACGCGGCTCGCGCTCAAGCCCCGCGACGTGCTAATGCTCTACACCGACGGCCTCGAGGAAGCCCAGCGCGCCATACGCGGCGCGAAATTCGAGCCGCTGTTCGAAAAGGTGGAGGTGCGTAACGCGGACGGCTCGGTCTCGATCCAGGACCAGCCACGCATCGAATTCTTCTCGCCGGAGGACGGTCCCTTCCGCGTGCCGGACGTTTCGGCCGCGGTGATGGCCCGGGGTCGCTACGAACTCGAGAAAGCCGAGAATCCGGTGCCCGGCGAGAAGCTCGGCTTCGACTTCTCAACCTGCGAGGGCTCGGTGGAGGACCTCGTGCTGGCGCTCGCCTCCGTGGAGAAGATCTTCCGCGTCGTGCCGGACCCGGCCACCCCGAAGGGCGAGTTCATCCTCGTGGACGCGAAGATCGATGCCTTCCTCGAGGCGCACTTCGAACAGTACCGGCTCTACGCCCGCGACAAGCGGCCGAATCCCGACCCCGACAAGCCGGAGTACGTCGCCTGGTACGGCCTCTCCGAGGACGGGCAGTACGACGATCTGACGGTGCTCTGCATAGAGAAGAAGTAGCCCGCGCGTCAGCGGGCGTAGTGCTCGACGACGAGCTGGATGGAGCCGGGGAAGGCGGCGTCGGCGGGCGCGGGCCGGGCGGCGATGCGAGCCGGTCGCGCAGCGTCGGGCAAGACTCTCGTTCGGGAACGGGCCAGCCCTTCCACCCTAAGGTCCCGGTCGCTTGCGGCCGCGAGGCCTCGCTGTAATTGGGCCGCCCGCACCGGACGAGATCGTGTGGCCGCGACGGCGGGATCGTCGCGGCACAGCACGGCGTACGCTGGACATATGGATAGGTGGGACGCGAGAGTCCCAGGACCG
>JAKLEE010000180.1 GCA_022703215.1 Spirochaetota bacterium
AGCTCGCGGAAGCGGAAGCGGAACGGCGCGGCGAGAAGCAGCACCGCGACCGGTCGCGCGACGAAGGTCAGCAAGGCCGCGGTCGCGAGGCCCTCCTTCCAGACGGAGGTGAACTGGCGGGGGAACGCGAGCAGCCCGAGGAGGAGGAATACGCCCAGGTTGGCCACCGAGGAGACGCCCTCGACGAAATTGCTGACCCCCCGCTTGAGCGCGAATTCCGAATTGCCGAGACGGAAGCCCGCGAAAAACACCGCGATGATGCCGTTGGCGCCGATGGCGTCGGCGGCGCCGAAGGCAAGCAGCGCCACGCCGATCGAAAGCGCGTAGTAGTAGCCCCGGTTCTCGCTGTCAAGGCGGTCGAAAAGGAAGCGCGCGATGGCACCGCCCGCGAAGCCGACCGCGAGCCCGCCGCCGAACTGCCAGGCGAGCCGCAGCAGGAAGGGAGCGAGCCGCGCTCCGCTCGGCGATCCGGAGGCGAGGGTTTCCACGAGGACCACCGTAAGCATGATGGCCATCGGGTCATTGGTGGCCGACTCGACCTCGAGCGTGGAGGAGACCCGGGCCCGGATCGAACGCTGGCGCAGCATGGCGATGAGCGCCGCCGCGTCGGTCGACGACACGATTGCGCCGACGAGCAGTGCGCGCTCGAGGGGCCAGCGGAGCAGCAGGTGCAGGGCCGCGGCGAGCGCGAGCGCCGTGGCGGCCACGCCGGCCGTCGCGAGCGTGATCGCCGGTCCGAAGGCGGAACGGAGCTTGGCTCCGCTCGTATGGAAGCCGCCCTCGAAGAGCACGAACACGAGCGCGAGGTCGGCGATGCGCTTGGCGAGCGCTGCGTCGGAAAAAGCGATGAGGCCGAGACCGTCGGAGCCGGCGACGAGGCCGAGCCCGAGGAAGAGCAGGAGGCCGGGCACGCCGAAACGGGCGCTGAGCTTGGTCGAGAACACCGCGGCGACGAGGAGCAGGGCGAGGAGGAAGATCACAGGCGGCTCCGGAGATGTGGTTCCATGAAGATAACGAATTCCGGCGCTCGCGTCCGCGTCCGCGCCGGCTCCGGGCATGCGGTCCGGGGACGATTTCCGCCCCTTCCCGCCCGTCTACCCGCGGACCGGCCCGTCCGGCTCCGGCGGCCCGGGCTCCGCGGCCGATTCGACGCGGTTGCGGCCCGCCGATTTGGCGCGGTAGAGGGCCGCGTCCGCGCGCGCGAGCAAGGCATCCGGCAGCTCGTCCGAGTCCTGGCGGGTCGCCACGCCGAAGCTGATGGTCGTCCGGCGCTCGTGGAATCCGGCCCGCGCGGCCAGCGTTTCCTCGACCGTCGCGCGCAGGCGCTCGCAGAGAGCCATGGCGCCGGACAGCTCCGTGGCGGGCAGGACGACTATGAATTCCTCGCCGCCGATGCGCGCCACGAGGTCGTAGGGGCGGACCCCTTCCTTCAGGATGCAGGCCAGCGCCTTGAGCGCGGCATCGCCCGCGGGATGCCCGAGCTGGTCGTTGACCAGCTTGAACCAGTCGAGGTCGCCGATGGCGAGCGAGAGGTTCTGGTTCGTGCGCCGGCTCTTGGCGAATTCCTCGGAAAGCCGCTCCATGAGCCAGCGCCGGTTGTACAGCCCGGTCAGCGGGTCGAGGACGGCCTGTTCGCGGAGTTCGCGCCGCAGCTCGTCGAGCTTGCGCCTGAGCGCCCGGACCAGGGAAAGGAACAGGGCGACGAGGCCGAGGCCGAGCGCGCCGCTCACTCCCAGCGCGAGCCTCAAGTCGCGGAGCCGCGCCGTCTCCATCGCGCCGATGGGGAAGCTGACCGAGATGCCGCCCCGTACGTCCCCGACCTTGTAGCCCTGGACCGCGTGGCAGGACAGGCAGGATTCCTCCGTAAGGAGGGCGCCCATGAAGCGGAAGGTCGGTTCGTCGTCGAGCTCCTCTATGCGCCAGTCCTCCTCAGTCTGGCGCAGCTCGAATTCCCCGAGCGCCTCGCGTTCGAACGCGTCGGGCACGTTCCCCGGATTGAGCGGCTTGAGGCTGGTTATGTGGAAGCGGAAGCCCGTCTCGCCGGTCGCGATCTCGGAGATCTCGCGCGTCATCAGGGCCGGGTTGCGCTTGGTGAAGGTCCCGGCCGCCGTTTCGACATCCGGGTTCGCGAGCCAGGGATTCGACTCGACGCCGGCGGTCTTCGGCACCCAGACCCCGCCGTAGCCCGCGTTCCAGCGCCGCGCCAGCACCAGGGTGCCGAAGATGGACCGCGCCCGTTCCAGCTCGACCTGCCGGATCAGCGACTCCGCCCGCAAGGACATGATGGCGCTCATGACCGTGAACGAGAGGAGGATGGCCACGCTGATGGCGGCGACGAAGACGCGGAACGCGCTCCGCTCGGTGCTGGCGGTCATGCGGAAAGCATAGCGCCACCCGGGGGTGGACGCAAATGCGGACTCCCGGTCCCTACCCCTTCTTCCCCGCGCGCTCGGCATCGAAATTCCGCTCGAAACGGCGCTCTCCGTCCGGCAGGTCGAGGGCGAGCGTGCCCCCGGGGTTCATCACGTTGTTCGGATCGAAACGCTTTTTCAGCGCGCGGAAGGTGTCGACAGCCGCCTTGCCGACCTGTCCCTCGAGCCAGGGCGCGAAGGACTTGCCGATGCCGTGGTGGTGGCTCAGGGCCGCGCCCGAGCGCTGGACGGCGTCGAGGATGGACGACTGGTAGGCCTTGTACTCCGCGAGCGAGTCGAGGCGCGCGATGAAGATGGCGTAGAGGTTGCACCCCTGCGGGTAGAAATGCGAGGCGTGGATCATGCAGATGGCGTCGGGCCGCGCGTGCACGGCCTTGCGGAGCTCCGCGCGCACGCGCTCGAGGCGGCTCCAGGTGACGGCGCATTCGAGCGTGTCGGTCATGACGCCGAAGTCCTGGAGGCTCTCGCGCAGGTAGGGGTCCCGGAAGCGGCCGTGCTCCCAGGCCTTCTCGACGAAGCCCGTGGCGTAGAAGGCGCCGCGCCGGAGCGCGATGCCCATTATCTTCCTTTTGATGAGCCGCGTCGCCGAGCGGTCGCCGTCGGCGCTGGCCACGAGCAGGCAGCGCTCGCCCCTGCGGTAGCCGAGGAGGGACAGGCCCCAGTCGACCGGCGTCCCCTCGACCCCGTAGAGCTTCAAGGCGATGTCGGTCTCCTCGGGGTCGGAGAGGCGGAAGACGCTCGGCATGCCGAACTCGCCGCGCATGACCTCGCGGGCGGCCGCCATGGCGCCCTCGAAATTCCGGAACACGAAGGCCATGCGCCGAGTCGCCTTCGCTTCGAAGCGGCGGAGCTTGAGCGTGGCCGAGTAGAGCACGCCGTAGGCGCCTTCGCTGCCGATCATGAGCTGGTCCAGGTCCGGACCCGTCGCGCGCCGCGGGAAGGGTTCGGTGACGAGGTCGCAGGAGGGACAGACCCAGTCGAGCCCGGCCACCATGTCCTCGATCTTTCCGTAGTAGGTGGAATTCTGGCCCGCCCCGCGCGTGACCACCCAGCCGCCCACGCCCGAGTACTCGAAGCTCTGGGGGAAGTGCCCGAGCGTGTAGCGTTCCTTCGCGCCGAGCAGCTCCGGCGCGTTCTGGAGGAAGCGCTCGAGCTCGGGCCCCTGGAGCCCCGCCTCGACCGTGACGGTGCCGTCGGTCTCGTTCAGCTCGAGCACGCGCTTCAGGTGGACGCGCGTGTCGAGCGTCACCCCGCCCTTGAGCGCCTCGGTGCCGCGCGTGACCGAGGAGCCGCCGCAGTAGACGTACACGGGAATGCGCTTCGCGTCGCAGTAGTCGACGACGGCGCGCAGGTCCGCGCGCGAGCGCGGGTGGAGGACGAGGTCGGGCAGGTTCTCCACGATGCCGTCGCGGAGCCGCGTCAGGTCGCCCATGGTCTTGCCGTAGCTGACGGCGAGCCGCGAGTAGACATCGCTCCGCGCGTTCTCCGGACCGCCCACGAGCGATACGAGAGCTTCGACGTCGGTCGCGGCAAGTGCGCTAGGGTGACCGGTCTCGGGCACTTCCCCGAGGCCGAGCTTGCGCTTCTCGCGGAAGTCGTCGTCCGTCATGCGGAAGACGCGCTTCATCTCGGCGTAGAGGCGGCGGTTCGGATGCTTGTATTCGCGCGGGTGGCCCCACTTGAAAATGGAACGGAAGCTGCGCGGGGGCAGCTCGCCTTCGAACCAGTCGGGACGGAAGGATTTCATGGACGACTCCTTGACGGGGAAAACCACGGAGACACGGAGATGGGGAGGGAAGAGGGAGAAGAAAAAGGAAAAAGGAGAGAGGAGCGATAGGGAATGAAAATGAGGGAGTTCATGGCGGGGAGTCCGGGGGGAGGGCGGCGGTGGCCACGAGGGGGACGCCGAGGCCGTTGAAGTCCTCGACGACCGTGTCGCCGGGGACGAGGGGTCCCGCGGCGACGATGGACGAAAGGGCGCGCGCGGCCTCGAGGAGAGTGTCGAGGGGTATGGCCTCGCGCGTGCGCACGGGAAGGCGCGGCATGTCGCGCGAGGTCGTGCGCACCGTGCCCGTGAGGACGCGCGCGGGCATAAGGAGTTCGCGCCGGCCCCAGGCCTCGCCGCGCGGGCAGGCCGCCCCGGACACGGTAAGCTCGCCGCCTGAACGGCGGACGGAAAGGCGGCAGCCGCGCGGGCATTCGACGCAGGCGGCTTCCAGGAAATCGCGCGTCATGATCCGGCCTCCCCGCCCTCGACGCGATCCTCGCGGTCTTCGCGATCCTCGCGGAGGAGCTCGGCCGTGATGGCGGCGCCCGCGCCCGCGCGCGCGAGGGCTTCGGCGACGCGGACCCCGTCCAGCATGACGCGCTCCATCTCCGGCGGGCGGAGGGATTCGAAGCGCCGCTCGAGCACGGTCTCGCCGCCCGCGCGCACGAGGAGCCGGATGCGGCCCGTCGTCGAGTTGGACCGGAACCAGAGCGGGAAGCGGCGCGCCGCGCGCGGGTCGAAATCCTGCGGGACGAGCGCGAGGAAGCCGGGGCCGGCCTTGATCGGCACGCGGCCGGGAAACGAGCCGCCGGGCCCGCCCGGGGAAGGGGAGCCTTCAGGCGCGGCGTCCGGAGCCTTCCCGGTGATTCGCGCCCCCGCCCGGACAGCGCCGCCTTCGGGATTCGCGACCCTCCGCGGGGCCGACCTCGAGGCGAGCGCGAAGTCCGCCGCCGAACGCCCCGCGGCCTCCCCCGATTCGGAGACGTAGTCCGCGAGGTCCATGACGGCGACGGCGTTGCCGCAGGCGAATACGCCCTCGATTTCCGTGGCCCAGTCCTGGTCGACGCGGGGGCCGCGCGTGCGCCCGTCG
>JAKLEE010000181.1 GCA_022703215.1 Spirochaetota bacterium
GGATGTAAGGCAAGGAGAAGACCAACCATGAAGACGAAGGTAGCCATCACCGGACTGGGCGTGGTCACGCCCATCGGCAACGACGTGGACAGTTTCTGGAACGCCATCCTGGCGGGTGAGAGCGGCGTGGGTCCCATCACCCGCTTCGACGCGTCGCGCCTCGACTCGCGCATCGCGGCCGAGGTCAAGGACTTCGACCCGAGCCCCTATATCGAGAAGAAGGACGCGCGCAAGATGGCGCCCTTCACCCTCTACGCCGTCGCGGCCGCCGTGCAGGCCTGGCGCCAGGCCGGCATGGAAGAGGCCGCCGCCTCCGGCTCCGTCGACACCACCCGTGTGGGCATCGCGCTCGGCAACGGCATCGGAGGCATCGACGTGTTCGTCGAGTCGCATCTCAAGCTGATCGAGTCCGGCCCGGGCCGCATGCCGCCCATGACCGTCCCCCTCATGATCATGAACGAGGCGGCCGGCAACATCGCCATGCGCCTCGGCGTCACCGGTCCCGCCCTCACGGTCGCCACCGCGTGCGCCTCGGGCACCGACGCCCTCGGCATGGGCCTCGACCTGATCCGCTCGGGCCGCTGCGACGTGGTCATCGCGGGCGGCACCGAAGCCGCGCTGACCGAGTTCGCTATCGGGGCCTTCTGCATGCTCAAGGCCCTCTCGACCAAGCGCAACGACGACCCGAAGAAGGCGAGCCGCCCCTTCGACGCGGACCGCGACGGCTTCGTGATCGGCGAGGGCGCGGGCGTGGTCATCCTCGAGAGCGAAGCCCACGCGAAAAAGCGCGGCGCCCTTCCCCTCGCGGAGCTCGCCGGCTACGGCGCCTCCTGCGACGCCTACCACCTGACCGCCCCCGACCCCGAGGGCAAGGGAGGGCGCAAGGCCATCGAGCTCTGCCTCTCCGACGCGGGCCTCAAGCCAGCGGACGTGCAGTATTACAACGCGCACGGCACCTCGACCCCGATCAACGACCCGACCGAGACGCGCATGATCAAGGAAGCCTTCGGCGAGCACGCGCGGAAGATGAAGGTCAGCTCCACCAAGGGACAGACCGGCCACCTCGTGGCCGCAGCCGGCGCCGTCGAGGCCATAGCCTGCGTGCTGGCCATCCGCGACGGCGTCTATCCGCCGACCATCAACCTCGACAATCCCGACCCCGAGTGCGACCTCGACTACGTCCCGAACAAGGCCGTCAAGGGAACGATCGACGCCGCGCTCTCCGGCAGCCTCGGCTTCGGCGGCCACAATGGCGTCGTGGCCATACGGAGGTGGGCGTGAGCGACAAGGCGAAGCCCCTTGGCGCGGTGGCCGTCGAAGGTCGCGCCGCGATGGAGGCCATACTCCCCCACCGCGAGCCCTTCCTCTTCGTCGACCGGGTCGAAGCCTCGATCGACGGCAAGATCCGTGCCTCGCGAAAATTCGTCGAAGGCGACTTCTTCTTCCGCGGGCACTTCCCGCAGTATCCCGTCGTGCCCGGCGTCATCCTCGTGGAGACCATGGCGCAAGCCGGCGGCGCGGGCGCGCACATCGCGGGAACGGCGGCGAACGGACTCGCCTTCCTGGCGACCGTGGACAAGGCCAAGTTCCGCCGCCAGGTCCGCCCCGGCGACACGCTCGACATGGAGATAGAAAACCTCCGCGTCTCGGCCCGCATGATACGCCAGGCGGGCAAGGGCTACGTCGCGGGCGAGCTGGCCGTCGAGGCCGAATGGCTCTGCCTGATAGGAGACAACGCATGAGTTCCCCCATGATCCGCAACAACATCTGCCTCAACGCGCACCCGAAAGGCTGCGCGGCCCTGGTCGAGTCCTGGATCGCCCGCGCGAAGAACGCGCAACCGCTCCTCGACCTGTCCGGCCGCACGGCCTGGAACCCGCCGCCCAAGGCCGTGCTCGTGCTCGGCGGCTCCACGGGCTACGGCCTCGCGAGCCGCGTGGTCTCAGGCTTCGGTTACCGCGCCGCCACGGTCTGCGTCTCCTTCGAGCGCGAACCCTCCGACAGGAAGGTCGGCAGCCCCGGCTGGTACGACAACGCGGCCTTCGATCGGACCGCCGCGCGCGAGGGCGTCTTCGCCGCCAGCCTCAACCTGGACGCCTTCGCCGACGCCACCCGCGACGCGGTGGTCGCCCTCGCGCAGGGAAAGGGCCTCGAATTCGACCTGGTCGTCTACTCGCTCGCGAGCCCCGTGCGCACCGACCCGAAGACGGGCGTCATGTACCGCTCGGCCATCAAGCCGATCGGCGCGCCCTATTCCGGCAAGCACGTCGACGTCTTCTCGGGCGGATTCTCGGTCGCCTCGGCGGAGCCCGCCACGGCCGAGGAGGAAGCGGGCGCCGTCAAGGTCATGGGCGGAGAGGACTGGTCGCTCTGGATCGACGCGCTCGCGAAAGGCGGAGTCCTCGCCCGCGGCGCGCGCACCGTGGCCTTCAGCTACATCGGCCCCGAGCATTCGCACGCCATCTACCGCAACGGCACCATCGGCCGCGCCAAGGAGCACCTCGAGGCCACCGCGAAGGAGCTCGACCGGAAGCTGGCCGCGACCGGCGGCCGCGCCTGGGTTTCGGTGAACAAGGCCCTGGTGACGCGGGCGAGCGCGGTCATCCCCGTCATCCCGCTCTACGTCTCGACCCTCTACAAAGTGATGAAGGAAAAGGACGTCCACGAGGATTGCCTCGACCAGGCGCTGCGCCTCTTCAAGGACCGGCTCGCGGCCAACCCCGTACCGGTCGATTCCGCGGGCCGCATCCGCCTCGACGAGCTCGAGATGCGCGCCGACGTGCAGGCCGAGGTCGCGCGCCGCCTCGAGGCGGTGGACGCTTCCAACGTCGCGGCGCTCGCCGACCTCGAGGGCTTCAAGCTCGACTTCCTCCAGGCTCACGGCTTCGCCGTACCCGGCGTCGACTACGAAGGCGAACCCGACCCCCGGGAGATCTAGCCCGAACATCCACCACGGAGGCACGGAGGCACAGAGCTAAGCGGGAGGGATAAGGAAACCGGATTTCCTTCATCTCCCTTCCACGTCCTCTTCCCTCAGTGCCTCCGTGTCTCTGTGCCTCTGTGGTTACTCCCGTGATTGGCTGTTCCTTTTCGGCGGCGGCTCCGGCATACTGGTTGCATGAACCTTCTGGTGCTGGAGCCGGACGAGGTCGGCGAGCGGCTGCCGCGCTCGGACCGGCGCGTGGAGCACGTGCGGAAGATCCTCAGGAAAAAGGCGGGCGACACGCTCGCCGCCGGCATCGCCGGCGGCCCCGTAAGCCCCGCGCCGCTCGGAACCGCGACGCTTGAAGAGCTCGACGAAAAAGGCGCGCGCTTCTCGTTCGCGCCGGAACGCGAGGCGCCGCCGCTCCGCCCCCTCGTCCTCCTTCTCGGCCTGCCTCGGCCCATCCAGGCCAAGCGCATCCTCAAGGACCTCGCCAGCCTCGGGCTGTCGCGGATCATCCTTAGCGGCACCGAGCTTGGGGAAAAAAGCTACGCCGACTCCGACCTCTACCTGAAGGGCGATTTCCGGCGGCCGCTGCTCGAGGGCGCGGAGCAGGCGGGAAGCCCGCGGCTGCCGGCGGTGTCCACGAGTCCCTCGCTCAAGGCCGCCCTGCGCGTTCTGGCCGACGCCCCGGGTGCGCGTATCGCCCTCGACCCCTACCGCTCGGCCGGGCCGCTCGGCGCCTGGCTGCCCGGGGACGGCGACGACTCGGCCCTGCTCGCCATCGGCTCGGAACGCGGCTGGACGGCGCGCGAACTCGACGAGCTGGAAGGCGCGCGCTTCGAATGCCGCGACCTCGGGGACCGCATCCTGAAAACGGAGACGGCGGCCGTAGCCGCCGCCTCCCTCGTCCTCTCCCGATTGGGCTACCTTTGAAAAGGAAACCACAGAGGCACGGAGGCACAGAGGGAAGAGGAAAGAGGGAGAATACGTAGAGTGAGTAGGAGTTCCTTCCTCAATCCTCGCATTCCTCCCATCCTGACTCCGTGTCTCCGTGCCTCCGTGGTTCAATTCAGGGAATAACTACACCCCCAGGGACTTGCCGAGCTCGTCGACCAGGCGGCCGAATTCGGCGCAGGCGGCTTCGATCGGCTGCGGCGTGGACATGTCGACGCCTGCCACCTTGAGGGCTTCGATCGGGTAGCGCGAGCCGCCCGACTTGAGGAACCTGAAGTAGTCCTCGCGCTCCTTCGCGCCGCCCGAGAGCACGCGCTTGGCGAGCGCGATGCTGGCGGAGATGCCGGTGGAATACTTGTAGACGTAGAACGCGCCGTAGAAGTGCGGGATGCGCAGGCCTTCGAGGTCCGACACCTCCTCGAACTTCATCGACGGGCCGAAGTATTTCTCCAGGAGCTTGCGGTACTCCGCGCGGAAGAAGTCCACGGTGAGCGGCGTGCCGCCCTCGAGCGCCGCGTGCGCGACCATCTCGAACTCGGCGAACATGGTCTGCCGGAACAGGGTCGCGAGCAGGTCGTCGACGCGGCTGTTGAGCAGGTAGGTCCGGAGCGACTGGTCCTTCGCCTCGCGGTACATGTGCTCGAAGAGCAGCGCCTCGTTGAAGGTGCTGGCCACCTCCGCCTCGAAGATGGTGTAGCCGTAGGACAGGAAGGGGTTGTTCCGCGCCGAGTACCACGAGTGCATCGAATGCCCGCCCTCGTGCGCCAGCGTGAACATGTCGCGGATGACGTCATCCTTGTAGTTCATGAGGATGTAGGGATCGCCCGAGAAGGAGCCGGCGCTGAAGGCGCCCGAGCGCTTGCCCTTGTTCTCGTAGCGGTCCACCCAGCCGCCGAGAAGGCCGGCCTTGATGGTCGACACGTACTCGGTCCCGAGCGGCGCGAGCGCCTTCTCGATGTGGGCAACGGCCTCCTCGTAGCTGTACTTCGACTTGGCGGCCGGCACGAGGGGCACGTAGACGTCCCAGTGGCGGAGCTCGGGCAGCTTCAGGGCCTTGCGGCGGATCTCGTAATACTTGTGGAGCGTGGGCAGGTTGGCGTTGACCGTCTTCACGAGGTTGTCGTACACCGCCTCGGAGACGTCGTCGGGGAAGAGGGCAGCCGCGCGCGCCGAGGGGTATTTGCGCACCGTCGCCCGGTACTTGTCCAGCTTGCAGGAGCCGGAGTAGAGCGTGGCGATGGTGTTCTTGTGGCCGTCGAAGGCGGCGTAGAATTTCCGGTACGCGGCCTCGCGGATGGCGCGGTCGGAATTCTGCATGAAGCTCGAGTAGGCCGACTGCGAGAGCGGCTTCGGACCCTCGGGGGTGTCCACCGTGCCGAAGTCGATGTCGACG
>JAKLEE010000182.1 GCA_022703215.1 Spirochaetota bacterium
CGTGCCCTCGTCGGTGAAGTACCAGGCGGCCAGGTTCCGCACGTCCAGGACCGGTGCTTCGGCCGCGAGCGCGGCGGCGAGGCCCGCCGGCCTCGCGGGAAGCGGACGCGCGGCGCCGGCCGGCGCGGCGGACCGCGGAGCGCCAGGCCCCGCGTTTCCCGGTTTCGGGACGCCTCCCCTCGGCGCGGAAGCAGTATCGCGTTCGCCCGTCACGACCGGACCTCCTCGGCGTTCTTGAGCTTCGGGTCGAGGGCGTCGCGGAGCGAATCGCCGAAGACGGTCATGGCCATCAGGAATATCCCCATGAAAAGCGTCGGGCCGATCAGGTTCTGCCAGCGACCCGAGGATACCTCGGAGCGCGCGGCGTCGATCATCGAGCCCCAGGTGGCCTCGCCGACCAGGGTCAGTCCCACGAAGGCGAGGAAGACCTCGCTCTTCACGACGCCGACGAACTGGAGCACGAAGTTCACCGTGACGAAGTGGAAGACGTTCGGCAGCACGTGCCGGAACACGATGCGGGCATCGCCGGCGCCGAGGGCGCGCGCTGCCAGCACGTACTCGCTCTCGCGCGCCTGCAGGAAGGCTCCGCGCACCACGCGGGCGAGTCCCACCCAGCCGGTCACCGCGAAGGCGAAGGCCATGGTGGTGAAGCTCTTTCCCACGATCTGGATCAGGCTCATGATGAGGAGGATGCCGGGCACCGCCACCACGACGCTCATCAGCCAGGTGACGGCGTCGTCGAGCAAGCCGCCGTACCAGCCGGCGACGGCGCCGAGCAGCAGGGCGATCGGCACCGTCATGAGGCCGGCCAGGTAGCCGAGGTAGAGCGCCGTGCGTATGCCCATGATGGAACGCGCCAGCACGTCGCGGCCGAAGCCGTCGGTGCCGAGGACGTGACCTTCGGTGCCGACGGGCAGGTAGCGCATCGTGTCGAGGCTGTTCTCGTTGAACACGGTGGCCGCTTCCTTTATGCCGAAGGCGCCCGTGCCCGCCACCAGGGCGGTCGCGATGAAGGCCGTGATGATGGCCGCCGCGACCATCGCCGAACGGTCGCGCGCGAGGCGCCGCATCGAGAGCCGGAACGGGCTCATGCCGCGCTCGCGTCCCCGCTTCGCGCCCCCTCCGAGCTCCGTGGCGCCGCGCGTCGCGGAGCTCCCGCCATCCCTTCCCTTTTCCACCATTCCCCCGCTCATCCGAGCCTCACCCGCGGGTCCACCGCCGCGTAGAGCAGGTCGGTCAATACGGAAAAGCCGATGAAGAACAGCGTGTAGAAGGTCACGGTCGCCTTCATCACCGGCAGGTCGTACGACAGGATGGCCTGCACCAGCAATTCGCCGATGCCGGGTATCGAGAAGAAGCGCTCGAGCAGCATGGAGCCCGTGAGCAGGAAGGGCACCTGGATGACCACGTAGGTGAGGATGGGCACCATGGCGTTGCGGAGCACGTGGCGCCGCATGGCGAGCCGCCTCGGCATGCCCTTGGCCAGCGCGGCCCGGACGTACTCCTTGCCCTGCTCCTCCACCAGCGCCGTGCGGAAGAAGCGGACGTCGTAGCCGACCGACACCGTAACCCAAAGCAGCCAGGGCAGCGCCAGGTAGCGGATCGCGCCGAAGCCCCGGGTCCAGCCGGAGATGGGGAAAAGCCCGGCCTCGAACGCGAGGAAGCGCTGGCCGACGATGACGAGGGCCAGCATGGGCAGGCTCATGCCCGCGACCGACAGCACCCCCACCAGGCGGTCGGGCCAGCGGCCCCGGGTCCGCGCGCAGAGCATGGCCAGCGCAAGAGCGATGGCGATTTCCGCGACGAAGGCGGGTACCGCCAGGGCGGCGCTCGCCGGCACATAGCGCGCGATCAGGTAGCTCACCTTCTGGCGCGTGCTCTCGGAGCGTCCGAAGTCGAAGGTGACCATGTCGCCGACCGTGTCGAGGAACTGCACGAGGACCGGCCGGTCGAGGCCGTACGCCTCGCGGTATTGGTCGATGGTCTCGGGCGTCCGCCCCTTCGGCGGCAGGATGTTGTAGAGGAAGCGCTCGCTGCCGCCCACCAGGTTGAATACCAGGAAGAAGACGAGCGCGACGCCCAGCAGGATCGGCAGCGTGGAGACGATCCGCCTGGCCAGGTAATGCAGCACTGAGGTACCCCCGGAAACCAGAGCGACTTCGCGCGGGATTATAGCACGGCTCCCGGAAGCGGCGGCTCCATTCGACGGAGGGCGTCTTCGATTGACGCTGGCCGGTCCCGCGCCTATACTCCCCTTCGGTCCAGGAGGTCGCCGATGGAGCCGTTGAGCGTACGATACCGCGACGTGATCATGGAAATGCTCAAGAAATCCCGCGGACAGATGCAGGTGACGGACGAGAACGTCCTGCAGCACGGCAACGCGGACATCCTGCCCTTCATCGACCGCATCCTCGAGGAGAACCTGCTCCCCGGCTCGGAGATCCGCGGCTTCGAGCGCCTGGCCGAGCTCGCCGAGGCATCGGCCCGGGGCGAGTCCTGCCTGCTCCTCATGGAGCACTATTCCAACTTCGACCTGCCCATCTTCCATTACCTGCTCAGGAAGCGGGGGCCGGAGGGCGCGCGCATCGCCGACCGCCTGGTGGCCATCGCCGGCGTCAAGCTCAACGAGTCCCACCCCATCGTCCTCGCCTTCGCCGAGGCCTACACCCGCATCGTCATCGTGCCGAGCCGGGCGCTCCAGTCGATCAAGGAGCATCCGAGCCAGGCGGCCGAGGCCGTCGCGGATATGATGAAGGGCATGAGCATCAACCGCGCCGCCATGAAGGTGCTCGCCGAGGAGAAGAAGGCCGGCCGCATCGTGCTCGTCTTCCCCTCGGGCACCCGCTACCGCCCCTGGGACCCGGCGAGCAAGAAGGGCGTCCGCGAGATCGACAGCTACGTGAAGAGCTTCGACCACATGATGCTCGTCTCGATCAACGGCAACATCTTCCGCCTTTCCGAGAAGGGCGAAATGCAGGAAGACCTGCTCGTGAAGGACCGCGTCGTCTACAAGGCGAGCCCGATGATCGATCCGGCCGAGTTCCGCGAGAAGGTCAAGGAAGTCGTCCACTTCGGCCACGACCGCAAGCAGGCCATCGTCGACGAGATCATGAAGGGATTGGACGAGCTCCACGCCGAGGTCGAGAAGACTCTGTCATGACAGGGAATACCACGGAGGCACTGAGGCACGGAGAGAAGAGGGAGAAGTAGAGAACGGGTTCGGGATAACCGGAATTCTTCTTCCCGTTCGTTTCCCCTTCCCTATTCCTCCCTCCAATCCTCCGTGCCACCGTGGGTACATCCGTGTTTCAGCTCAATAGGCGGGGTAGGGGCGGATTTCGGTCGCCTTGACGCGGAGGCGGACGACGGCCACATAGTCCCCCGAGGTGATGACCACACGCGGTGCTTCGGCGAAAGCCAGCACCCCCGTCAACTCCCGCGGCTTCTCGAGGACCACCGTCCGGAAAAGGCCGCGAAGCGCTTCCGCCACGGCATCTTCGACCGCCGTACGCCTCCGCTCCACGCCGCCCGCCACGCGCGCGCGCCCCGTCCCCGCCGCCGCGAGGAAATCCGCCGAGCGCCACGCCGCCAGCTCCGCCGCCCTCGCCGCGTCGCACGAAAACTCGATGCGCGCGCGCAGGGTGCCCTCCGCCCGGACCGTCTCCACGACGCGCAGGGCAGGGTCGCCCCAGGCTATGCCCCCGAGGCTCTCGAGCTCGATCAGCTCGGCGACGCCGCGCTGGACGTCGGCGGGCACGTAGCGGAAGCGGAAGCCGCGGATCATGCCGGAAAAGCTCCAGCGCGCCTCTTCGAGCAGGCGCCGCGCGGCCTCCTCAGGCCCTATCGGCGAGGCGCCGCCCGCCGGGTCCGGCGCCAGCTCGGCCCGGAACTCAGCCGCGAGCGTGACCGCTCCCTGGGCCCCGAGCCCCGCCGCCAGGCAAGCCGCGAGCATCAGGCAGACTAAGGCGTGGAACTTCCGCATAGCCCATTATCGGCCCGAATCCACCCGACCAGGAATCGAACCACGGATGAGGTCGCGCGCGAAAGCGCGCACGAAGATCATTTCCCCTCCGAAAGCGGCGCGATGCGACGCAGGCACGGAGGCACGGAGGCACGGAGGCACGGAGGGAAGAGGGAGAATTCATGAGGGATCAAGAGCATTCTTGTCCCTACTACCTGATCTTCCTCCCTCTTGTCTCCCCGACTCCGTGTCTCCGTGGTTTTCTTCGACGTCGGAGCTATTTCCTCGGGGAGGCCACCAGGTCGGCGAGGTAGGGCTTCTTGGCCAGGTCGGCCTTGAGGCCCTCGGCGCGCTGCTTGTTGACGTAGCCAGCATCCTGGAAACTGTAGCGGTACTTGGTGTGCACGTCGTACTTGCCGTTCACCAGGGCCCAGGCGTCCTCGGTCATCACGAGCTCCTCGTCGGTGGGGATCACGAAGACCTTCACCTTCGAGTCCGGCGCGCTGATCTCGAGCTCCGCGTTGCGGCACTTGGCCTTGGCGTTCCGCTCGGCGTCCACCTTGATGCCCAGGTTCTCGAGGCCCGCGGTGGCCAGCGCGCGGATCATCGGTCCCATCTCGCCGACGCCCGCGGTGAACACGAGCGCGTCGACGCGGCCGAGCGCGGCCATGTAGGCGCCGATGTACTTCTTGATGCGGTAGCCTTCCAGTTCCATGGCCACCTGCGCGCGGTGGTCGCCCTTCTCGGCGTTCACCTCGATGTCCCGGCGGTCGGCCCACTTGCCGCTGACGCCGAGCACGCCGGACTCCTTGTTGAGCTTCTTCTCGACGTCGGAGGCGCTCATGCCGGTCTGGCGCATGATGTGGAACACGATGCCCGCGTCGAGGTCGCCGGAGCGCGTGCCCATCACGAGGCCCTCGAGGGGGGTCAGGCCCATCGAGGTGTCGAAGCTGACGCCGTCCTTGACCGCGTTGATCGAGGCGCCGTTGCCGATGTGCGCGATGACCAGGTTCGTCTTGAAGGGGTCCTGGCCGAGCAGGACGGCGGCGCGCTTGGCGGTGTAGAGGAAGCTGGTGCCGTGGAAGCCGTAGCGGCGCACCATGTGCTTGTCCTGCCACTCGTGCGGCACCGCGTAGGTGTAGCTCGTCTCGGGCATGGTCTGGTGCCAGGCCGTGTCCATGACGGCGCAGTGCGGCACGTCCGGCATCACGGCGCGCGCGGCCTCGACGCCCATCAGGTTGGCGGGGTTGTGGAGCGGCGCCAGGTCGGTCAGGCTCTTGAAGGTCTCGAGGAACTCGTC
>JAKLEE010000183.1 GCA_022703215.1 Spirochaetota bacterium
CGTCGCCCGCGGCGGCCGCCCTGACTATCTCGCGGGCGGCCAGGTTGGTCGAGAAGCGCCGCGATTCGCGCATGATTCGCTCGAGCGACTCGATGGCGTCCCACACCTCGGCGCGGAGCGCCTTCGGTATCGGCTTCTTCATGCCCGTCCGGTCGATGCACTCGTCGACGTACTCCTCGCGCGTGACGAGGTTGCCCCACACGAAGGTCTCGGCCTCGGCCGCGAGGTCCTTGGGGTCGATCGGCGGGAAGGGCACCCTGGCCGCGAGGTCCTTCGCAGCGTCGTAGTCGACGCGGGCCTTCGGCTCGAGCTCGCGGAAGCGGTCGCCGAGGAACCTGTTCGCCGTCGCGATGCGGTCGCCCTCGTCGAGCGCGATGAGCGAGGCGAGCCAGGCGTCGTACTTGACCAGGGTGTTCGTGTAGGTGAGGAGCGCGATGGAACCGGAGAGCTCCTCCATGCCGAGCTCGCCCGAGCCCGCGCCGCCCTTGGCCTTTTCCACCGCCTTGAGGAGGACGAGCGTCTTGCCCGTACCGGCCGCGCCCTTGACGAGAAAATCCTTGTCCAGACGTATCTGCTTCAGCACGGCCTTCTGCTCATCGCTCAGGCGGATGACCGCGCGCTCGTAGTCGGCGCGGGTCCGCGTGTAGTCGGTCATCTTGGAAAGCAGCTCGACGTACTCCGCCTGGTCCTCGAACCCGGCCAGCTTTTCGCGGACGGCCCCGAGCTCGGCCTCGGCGGCCAGGCGCTCGTCGCGGGCCTTGCGGCGAAGCTCGTCGTACTTGGCGTCCTTGGCGTCGACGCGGTTCTCGAGCTCGGCGATGCGTCGCGCCGCTTCCTCGTACCGCGCGGCCGCGGCCGCCGCCTCCGCCTCGGCGGCGTCGAGCCGAGCCTGGCGTTCGAGCGCCTGGCGCGCCTCGGCCGCGGTCTTCGCGTACAGCTCGCGGAGTCGCCTGTTTTCCTCGACGTACGCGCCGATCGGGACGCGCTCGTCCCAGGCCGCGATGTAGCGCTCGAGCCGCGCGAGCGCCTCGCCCCGCGGAATCTTGACGACGCGGCAGAATTCCTTGAACTGCGCGGTGGCCATCTCGGCCGCTTCGACCTGGAGCGTGGCGAACTGGTGGCGGACCTGGTTGGTCAGCCAGTGGCTTTCGAGGAGCCGCTTGAACACCCTGAGCCGCGGGTCGAAGCGGCCGAGCCGCCGCTCCTCGCGCTCGATGTACGCGTCCACCAGTTTCTGGAACACATGGGTCGTCGGCTCGGGAACGCTCACGCGGGCGCGGAGCCAGGCTTCCACGAAGGCGTGGACCGCCAGCACGAACAGCCCCGGATCGGTTCCCTGCAGGAGGGCGAGGCGCGCGACCTGGGCTTCGACGGAGTTTCCCGGGGGAGCGGCGCGCGACGCGGTTTCATCGGACATGGAGTTTCCTTTCAGAAGCATTCTTTGATGATGTCGATCCGATCCGCCGAGTATAGTCCGAAATCGGGGAGCGGACAACGCAGGTCGCTTGCGGGAACTGTCTGGACATTGCCCGCTTCCCGCCCGGTGCCTTCCCCGCTATCTTCCATGAAACCGCGTCCGCCCCGGGCGCGGGCGCGAAAACCATCACGAAAGGAAATCCGCCATGACCGTCACCGCCCTCTCGATCCGCAATCCGCTTTCGTACCTCGTCTGCGCGGGACTCAAGGACGTCGAGAACCGCTCGTGGTCCACGGAGTTCCGCGAGCGCGCGGCCGGCCGCGTCGCGTTCCGGAACGCCGCCATCGTGGGCTCGGTGGAGATCGTCGAAGTGCTCGAGAAGTGCGACTCGCCCTGGCGGAGCGCCGAACGCTACGCCTGGGTGCTCCGGAACCCTGTGCTCTTCGACGAGCCGGTGACGGGCGTGAAAGGAAAGCTGCGCTTCTTCGAGGTCGAGGTACCGGACGCATTGGCGCGCTGAGCGATTGCAATTGGAGCCGACCGGGATCCGAATGCGCTGCCGTGAATCTTGCCTTCCGTGCACATCGAGGTATTGACGCCTCACTGCCCCATGGCCCAGACGATGAAGAATGCGACGCCGATCAGGATGGCCCAGGCGCAGCCCGCGGGGAGACCTTCGCGTTCCGGCGCTTTCGCGGGCGAAGCGGGCGCGGGTCGCGACGCCGGGGACGAGACGCCCGGAGCCGCCTGTCGCGGCGCGGGACCGGCAGCCTTCGGCCCGCCCGAAAGCTCGGCCAGAAGCTCGGCGTTTCCGGGACGCGCGGGGGAAGCGGAAGCTCCCGCCCGGGACGGGCGAGGCGCCGTGGCCGGATCCGGGCTCCGTACTCCGCCCCGGCTTTCCGCGGCATACACGTTTCCGAACTGGTCGGCCACGAAGGCGGCGTTCGTGGACGGGCTCTCGCGCGGGGCGGAAGCGGGGCTCGCATACGCGTCGTTCTCGCTCCCCATGCACGCCGCCTCGAAGTCGGGGTCGTCGTACGCGCCCTCGGAGGCGTCCGAAAAAATGGCACCCGAGGCGGAGGCCAGGCGGCGCGTCGCCTCACCCTCGTCGAGGAGGCGCACCTGCGAGCCGGAGAGGATGGTGATCGAGTACTGCGTGGTGCCGAAGCGCAGGTTCTCGTAGGGCTCGTCCACGAGGCCCGTGGCGCTGAGCCAGCGGCCGACCCACGAATCGTCGGGCGCCGAGGAGCCGACCGCCTCGAGGCCCTCGGACCAGTAGATCAGCTTGATACCGTCCGCGCGCCAGTCGGAGAAATTGATGAAGGCGTATGGCTTGCCGTACTTGGTGCGCCCCTCCTTGACCGAGACGACGCGGCCGACGAGCTCGACCTTGCGGCCCGTCGCGTCCTCGACGGCGGAGAGCTCGCGGGGATCGAGGACGGGATACTGGCCGACATAGCGCCGCGACGCCGCAGCGCCCGAGGGGACGGCGCGCTTCCTCGGCTTCCGCGCGCGACCGGGCGCCGCTCCCGCGTTTATGCCCGCCCCGCGTGACTGCGGCGGGCTGGCGGAGCCGTCGAACCAGGTGCCGACGGAAGCCGCGGCGGATGGAGCGTCGGCGGCGGCCGAGTTGCCCTTCTTCCCCCCCGCCCTTCCCCTTACCGTTTCGAACGCGCGCCCGGGTCCGGGGTCGGAGAGTCCCGCGGCGGCGCGGAAATCGGCCAGCGAGGGCACCGCTTCGGCGGGTCCCTTGCACACCTCGGCGAAAAGGGCGGCGGCGCGGGAAAGCGCGGGGAGTTTCGAGACGGCGGCGAAGGCGGGGCTCGAGTCGGGGTCGGCGTAGTCGTCGTTGCGCCACAGGACGTTCTCGCCTTCGCAGCGTGCGAAGAGGTCGGGGTCGGCGGCGAGGGCCGCGAGGCCGAGGTCGAGGGCGAGGAGGGAAAAGCGGTCGACGGGTCCCGGCTCGCGCGGGCCTGAGTCGGGGTGGCGGAAATGGACGTGGCCGTTCTCGTGGGCGCGTTCGCGTTCGTCCTCGGCCCGGAAGGCGTCGTAATCGAGGAGGACGAGGGAAGTGCCGCGCGCGACGGCGAGGTTGCCGGTCTGGATGTCGCCGTGGACGAGGGCCTCGCCTTCGAGGGCGTCCTGGAGGGCGGAGAGCTCGCCGCGGAGCGTCTCGAGGGCGCTCGGGTCGGCGTGCGCCTTTTCGAGCCAGGCGCCGAGCGTCGGGGCGTCCACCCAGTCCATGACGACGCCGGGCGCTTCGACCCCGCCGGCGCGGACGCAGCGCTCCACCCAGCGCGCTTCTACGAGGAAACGCGCGAGGAGGCCCCCGCGACGGGCCGCGGCGACGGCCCGGTAGGCGGCGGCCATGGCGGCGCGACGTTCGGCGGCGCCCGAATGGAAGAGGCGCAGGGCCAGTGGCGCGGCGCCGGGGCGGCTCATGCGGTAGGTGAAGGCGAAGCCGCCCGAGATCGGCGAGGGCTGGCCCCAGCCGTTCAGGGCGGGACTGGCGCCCGCGAGCGCGCCGTCCAGGATGGCGGCGCCGCCCGAGAGCAGGGCGGCGTTGTAGTCGGCGAGGCTCGGCCAGGCGGCGTTCACGGTCGCACCGAGAGCAGGGTCAGGTCGTCCTCGCGCAAGGATCGCGACGCGATCTCGGCCCGCGCCCACTCGTCGAGGTCCGCGGCGTCCGCGCGGTCGAGGAAGTCCCAGAGCTCCGCGCGCTCCCGCGCGGCCGCGCCGAGGATGCGCGCGGCGAGGGCGTCGGTCGCAAGGCAGAGGACGGGACGGCGGAGGGCTCCGATCGGGATGGTGGCGGCGAGGAAATCGTCCGTCCCGTCGCCGCTCGCGGAAATCAGGTCCGGCGTAAGGTTGAAATCCTCGGCGCGGTCCATTGGAAAGGCGGCGAGGGTCTCGAGGCCGTCGCGGACGAAGAGCGCCGAGTCGCCGCGCGCATACGCCCTGACGAAACCGCCCGCACGGGATACCCGCACGACGAGGGCGGTGGAAAAGGAGCCGCGCGCGACCGAAGCCTCGGCGAGCCAGGCTGCGGCGGAGGGCGGCGGCGCGCCGGGGGCGGGGCTGGTCCCGGGATTAGGCTGAACAGCATAAGCCGCGCCGCGCGGGGAGATGGGGGGTGAGGGGGGATTAGGCTGAACAGCATAAACCCCGCCGCGGGGCCGCGCGGGGTCGGAATTAGGCTGAACGGCATAAGCCCCAAGCCCAGCGCGATACAGGCGCCGCGCCGCGCTTACGGCTTCGCGCGGGTCGCCGTGGAGCACGAGGGCGCGCGCGAGCGCCGCGGCCCAACCGGCGCCGTCATAGCCTTCGCTGGCGCCGTCGCAGAGAGACCACGCGTTTTCGGCGGTCGCCCAGCGGTCCTCGCCCGAATCTCCGTGGCGCGGAAGGGAAAGCACCGAGGCGAGGACGAAGCGCCGCGGGAGGAAGCGCCCGCGCCGGCATGGTAGCGCCGGCCGCTCCGGGCTCGCGCGTCCGTCCTTCACGTGATCCTCGCTGGCCGGGTGCCGAGGTCGAGGAAGCGGGTGGCGAGCTCGGCACCGGCACCGTAGGCGAAGAAACGCGCGCCTTCGGGATGGATGAAGCCCGAGCTCGCGGCGCCGTCGCGGAGGTGCGGCGGGAACTCGCTCGACATGCGGAAAAGCTGGCGTCCGCTCGGTTCGACCTCGCGCTCGTCTGCCGGGAAGATCGTCTCGCGCCGCCCCTCGCCCGCCACGTGCAGGTTGAACAGCAGGGTCTCGCCATCGTCGGTGTGGATGCGCCGGAGGATCCTGGCAGCGTCCTCGGGGCTGCCGTCGGTCGGCTCGCCGTCCGTCACGTTGATGACGGT
>JAKLEE010000184.1 GCA_022703215.1 Spirochaetota bacterium
CGATGACCGATATCAGGCCCGCAGACATGCCGCTCTTCGAGGCGCTCCGCAGCGCCGATCGCGAAACCCGCGATTCCGCCGCGACGGCACTGGTCGAGGCGGGAAAGAGCGCCGTACCCGCGCTGGTCGAGGCGCTCGGAGACCCGGTCAGGGACTATCGCGACCTCGTTATCTGGATCCTCGTCGAGATAGGAAAACCAGCGGTAAAGGATCTCCTGGCGGGCTTCGACACGGACAGCCACGTCCGCCGCGCCGCCATCGCCGAAACGCTCGGCACGATCGGCGCTTCACAGGCCACGGCGCTGCTCATCGCGGCGATGAAGGATGAGGAGAGCGAGGTGCGCGAGTCGGCCTCGTGGGCGCTGGTCCGCATTGGCGAGAGCGCCATCGCGCCGCTCATCTCCTCGCTCGCGGACCCGAGCCGCTTCGTCCGGAAGGGGGCCGCCTGGTCGCTCGCCGGCATCGGCGAACCGGCGGTGAAGCGGCTTGCCGCGGCCATCCCCGGAAGCGATGCCGAGGTGCGCGGCGTTCTCGCCGATACGCTGGTACAGATACGCGAGGGAGCGACCGCCCCGCTGGTAAAGCTCCTGCTCCACGAGGACCCCTCCGTACGTCTGCTCGCCGCCGGGGCGCTGGGGCGCATCAACGAGCCCGAGGCGATCGAACCGCTCGCGGCCCTTTTGCGCGACGGCGACCGGGTCGTGCGCCGTACGGCGATCGAGGCGCTCGCGCAGTTCGACCGTAACGCGTTCGAGGTTCTCGACGAGGCGCTCGCGCGGAAGGACGAGGAGCTCCGCGACGCCGTCATGATGACGCTCGGCCTCATGGGCAGGGCCGCGACGTCATTCCTGGTCGAGAGGCTCGACTCACCCGACGCGGACATCCGGCGACGCATGGCCCGCACGCTCGGCATCATACGCGACGGCTCGTCCCTGGCGCGTCTCATCTCCGCCCTTTCCGACCCGGACATCACCGTGCGCGACTCCGCGGCCTGGGCGCTCGGCGAAATCCAGGACCCCCGGGCCCTCGAGCCCCTTCTTTCGGCACTCGACGACCCGTCCATGCCGCCGCAGTACTCGCTTTCCGCGTGGGCGCTGGTGAAATACGATCCCGACACCGTGGCCCCGCGCGTCATCGAGTCCCTCCGCCACGACTCGCCGTGGGTGCGCTGGCGCTCGGCGCTCGCCCTCGGCCTCCTCAGGGAAGCGCGCGGCGTGGAGCCGCTTACCGGGGCCCTCAACGACCCCGACATGGAGGTGCGCCGGCGCGTGATCGCCTCGCTCGGTGAAATCGGCGATCGCAGCGCCATCGAACCGCTCAAGCGCATGCTAATCGAAGACCTGAACGACGACTGGATTCTGTTGAAACAGACCATCGCCAAAATACAGGCCCGCCGTTCCTCCGGCAGCACCCGGGGGGCGGAGGCCGATTACCGGAACGAAACGGGCAACGGAAGCAATGGAAATCAAACTGTACCACATTGATACGCTGGAATACCTCGGCAGTATCCTTGCGCGAAACGCCTTCGACTACGAGTACCGCGACGTCTCAGACGAGCACTTCATCGCGATGACGCGCGGCATGCCGCTCAGGGCGCTCCTCGCCAACCTGGTCGCCTTTGACATGGTCTACGACGTCATCGACGGGGAAGAGCCCGCCTTCGCCGAATAAAAAGCGCCCGCAAAGGGATTGACATTTCACGATAGCGCTGTATACTTCCCCAGTTCAAAGACAGCCGCCGCTGCCGGCGTGCGAAATTCGGTTCATACAGAGATAAATGGATGGCCGGGGACAACAAACAATTGAGCGACTTCGACCTGGATTCCTTCGACATCGACGTGGACCTCGACAATCCGTTCGCCGACGAGATAAAGGCGGGCAAGCCGAGGCACGAGCCACCGCGCAGGGCCGCCGCCCCTCCGCCACCGCCGGTGAGGGAGATTGAATCCTCCGAACCCCGCAGGCGCTCGTCCAAGGACTTCAACCCGGACATGGACGCGCTGTTGCTGACGGCCCAGTCACCCATGATCATCGAGGGGATGAAAGGCTACACGCAGGGTAACTTTTCGTCGACGACCCTCCCCGTTTACATGGAGGCGCTCAAGGGCGTCGCGCTCTACACCAAGATCCTCGACCGCAATCCCAATAACTACAACAAGCTCAAGGAACTCATCGACTCCGACACCGACTGCAAGGAGGTCGAGTCGATCGCGTTCAACATGTACAGAAAGATGCACGGCGTCGATCCCGACTCCTACCAGGAGAAGCTCGCCGCCTTCGAGAAGTTCGAGCTCCTCTTCAAGGAGGCGGTCAACAAGGCCTCGGTGAGCAACTCGATGCGTTTGCTCAAGAAATACCTGCTCATGTCGGGGAGCCTCGACGAGGTCAAGGTCCGCAACCGTTTTTCCGCGGGCAGCGCCGACTTCGCCAACGACGTACAGAACTTCGTCCAGCACATCAAGCTGGCACACGAAATGGTAAAAAAGGGCAAATGCGAGATATCGAAGGGCCTGAAGGGCCGCGATATAAACATCTACATCATAAAGACGTCGTACCTGCTCTACTTCTACTACACCCTGGCCGGCAATCCGGACCTCGCCGAGTACTACGGCAGGGTGCATTCCAACTACAAGAAATACTTCATCATCCGCGAATGACTTTCTCCGCCGCTGTCGCTTCGTCGCTCGATCAGGAAAACGCCGTCGGAGCATGCCTTCGCCGCGCACATCCTCCCGTGTCCGGGCTGAAGCGCCACCCATGAGATCCGCCGACTCCAGCCACGACTCGCCCCTTGTGCCCGGCGCCGACTCGCTCCGTTTCGGCACGGCCGCGCTGTCCGATATCACCCGGCCCGTCCACGCCATGGTCAACGCGGCCATACCGGAGCTCTGCCGCGCGCTTCCGCCGTCCCAGCGCACCGACGCGGCCCTGTTCCTCATGCGCTACGGCTCCGCCCTTCGCGACGGCGCGCCTGATTTCTTCCGCAATTTCCACGCGCCTTCGTACACGGTGCTGGCCCATATACACGCCTCGCCCGCGGCCCTGCGCCGCATCCCGGACGGGGCGCTCGAGCGCGCGGCTGCCGTCCAGGCCATGGCCATGCTGCTCCATTCGCTCGACGACCACCTCAACGACGGCGAGCTCCCCGCGACGCACCTGGCCCTGCTCATACGAAGCGAGGCCTGGCGCCGCTACCGCGCGGGCATCGCGCTCCTTGCCGACGACGACGCCGCCCTGCCGGCCCTCGCGGAAGACCTCATCGACGCCTATTACCGCGGGGTGACGGAGCGCGAGCGGCCCGATACCCTGGACGCCTACTTGGAGCGGTTCCGCGACGAAATGGCATCGGGGCTCGCCGCGCCGCTTATGCTCGCCCGCCGCTGCGGTTTCAACGATATGGCACTCACGGGTCTTCGCCATATATATGAATGTTTCGGCGTCGCCTGGCGACTCCTCGACGACCTGCAGGACGCGGAAGAGGACTTCGCCGCGCGGCGACGGACCGCGCTCTGCGTGGCCCTGCCGGCCGAGGGTCGTGCTTACTGGGAAAAAGGCGAGCGTAACCGCCTTCGATCGATCATGGAATCCTGTCGCGCGGTGGAGCGCATACGCGGGATCATTCTGGAATTGCTTGAAGACGGGGCGCGTCGCGCCGAAACGCTCGGCATGCCCGGTCTCGCCACGGAATACCGCGCGCTCGCCGGGCCGCTCGCGAGCCTCGTGCCGGTTTCTGTCGGGAGGGCAAAGGCCCCTGAAGTTTATCTCGCCGCCGCGCGCGAGAACCTCAGCATCGAGCTCACCACGCGCTGCGGCAACGCCTGCGCGCACTGCTTCGTCCGCGCCCGTCCCGGCTGCCACGCGGACATGCCCTTCGACACGGCCGCCGCCGTCCTCCGCGACGCGCGGGAAGCCGGTTACCGGAGCGTCCACCTCACCGGGGGCGAGCCGCTGCTGTGGAACGGACTGTACGGCCTGATAGACGAGGCGTTCGGCCTCGGGTTCGAGTCGGTCTATCTCAACACGACCGGCGCGCCGCTCGACGCGGATGACGCCGCCTCCCTGGCGCGCTACGGCAAAGCCCTGGCGCTCTCAATCAGCCTGCAGGGCCCGGACGGGCTCAACGACCGCCTGCGCGGCGAAGGCGCCTCGGGCGCGGCGCGGCGCGGAATCGAGCTCGCCCTCGACGCGGGGCTGGCGGTCGACGTGTTCGCCTGCGCGGGCCGAAGCCTGGTGCCGGAGCTCCCGCGCTTCGCCGACGACCTCTTCCGCGCATACCCGGCCGTGCAGAGCCTCACGCTCATCCAGCTCATCCGCATCGTTCGCGGCCCTTCACCGATCGACGGCGAACTGCTCTCCCCCGCCGACTTCATCGCCCTGGTGAAGGCCGCCGCGCTCCTGAACCTCTACGGCCTGCGCGTGCGCGTGCTCGAAAACCCGCTCGCCGGCGCCGTCGCCACCGTCCTCACGATGCCCTGGCTTCCGCCCTCGCCGCCGCTCCTGCGCGCCGGAAGGCTCGTCGTTCTCGCCGACGGCACGATCGCCCTCGCGCATTCAGCAAGCGAAACCCTCGGCGCCTTCGCGCCGGGAGCCCTCGCAAAGACGCTCGACTCCCCGGAATACCGCGCGCGCGTGGCGCCCGACACCGGCGCCTGTCCCGTCTGCCGCCACGTCGCGCTCTGCCGCGAGGCCGGCATGACGCGGCCCTCCGAATGGTATCGCGACGGCGTGGACTCGCCGCCCTACTGCGTGCGCGTGCTGGATCTGGTCACGAAAGGATAGAATCGGGGTGATTGAAAAGCTATTACCTTCATTGGGTTCCAATATAATTAAATAGTAGAGCTATTGCTTTACCAAGTGTCATTGCGAGCCCCGGCCTTATCGGGGCGTGGCAATCTCATATAGTATTTGGTTTTCTTGTTAAAACGTGTTGCCTTTTGAGATCGCCATGTCGGCCTGCGGCCTCCTCGCGATGTACATTTTCGTCAGTTACGCAACAAGTCCAATAATCAACAGGCCGGGGAATCAACAAATAAAACACCCATCGCCCGGGGATGAAAGCATGGTAGTATCGGCGCCCTTGCTACTTCCTCCGGAGCGCGATGATGGTGATGTCGTCGTCGGTGAGGCGGTCCTTCTTGCGGCGCTCTCCCTTCATCTCCTTCTTTACGGCCGCGCATATCTCCGCCGGCGAGAGCGTATCGGGCAGGTTTTCGAGCACGCCGCGCAGGTATT
>JAKLEE010000185.1 GCA_022703215.1 Spirochaetota bacterium
AGGAAATCTCCTAAGCCATGGACTGGGTCCGGAAGGAGATAGCCCCGGAGACCGTCAAGGAGACCGCAGCGCGCTACGGCGTGGACCTGCTCTCCGCCGCCATCATGGCGCGGCGGGGGCTCGCGGCGCCGGAGGAGGCGCGCTGGTTCGTGGAGGAGGGGCTCCGCCACCTCCACAACCCCTTCCTGCTCGACGGCATGGAGGACGCGGTCGACCGCATGCTCCAGGCCCTCGACGAGGGCGAGAAGATCCTCGTCTTCGGCGACCGCGACACGGACGGCGTCACCTCGACCGCGCTCATGGTGGAGGGCCTCAGGGCCCTCGGCGCCGACGTATCGTGGCGGGTGCCACGCGCGGACGAGCCCTACGGCCTGACCGTGGCGGCGCTCGAAGAGTTCGCGGCCGCGGGCGGAACGCTCGTGCTGACCGTGGACTGCGGCATCTCCAACCACGAGGAAGGCGAGCGCGCCCTCGAGCTCGGCATCGACCTCGTGATTTTGGACCACCACAACCTGCAGGCCCCGGAGCCGCCCGAGGCGGTGGCCGTGGTCGACCCGAAGCTGCCCGATTCCGGCTACCCCTTCCGCGACCTGGCGGGCGTGGGCGTGGCCTGGAAGGCGCTCCGGGCGCTCGCCTTCGCGCGCTCGGGCTTCTACAAGCAGGACATCGCCCTGCTCAACGTGCGGCCGGCCGCCGACAGCTTCATCGTCGAGGCCGTGCGGCTCCGGAACCTGGTGGAGATCGGGCGCGTCACCGAGACCATCGTGCCGGGCATGGTGGACCTTTCGCGCACGCGGCTCGTGCCCTTCCTCGAGGGGCGGCAGATCTTCGTGTGGGACGGCGCCCTCCAGAAACGCCTCCTTGCCAAGGTGTTCGGCGGCTCGGCCGAGGTGCAGTTCTACGACGCGGCGCCCGAGATCGGCGAGGCGATACCCGCCGCGCGCGGTTCGAGCCTCGTGCGGCTCGCGGGCATGTCGCGCCTCGCGCGCTACTCGGGCGCCGAGGTCGGCGAGCTCGACGTGTTCGAGAACCTCTTCACAGGCTGGGTGCTCGCGCGCGCCCTGCCGGACTCGGGCGCCGACCGCGCCGCGCTCCAGCTGGCCGCCGTCGGCACCGTGGCCGACATGATGCCGCTCCGCAACGAGAACCGCATCCTGGTGCGCGAAGGCCTGGCCGCCCTGGCAACCGCCCCGCGGCCGGGCCTGGCCGAGCTGGTAGGCAAGCTCAACCTGGCCAACCGCAAGCTCACGGCCAACGAGGTCTCCTGGCAGCTGACGCCCGTCATCAACGCCGCCGGGCGCATGGGCAAACCCGAACTCGCCGTGGAGCTGCTCCTGGCCGAGGACGCGCGGCGGAGGGTCGAGCTCGCGGACCAGGTGATCGCGTTGAACGAGGAGCGCAAGGCCCTCGGCGCCGCGGCCTGGGAGGCGGTGCGTCCCGACGCGGAGGCGAGCCTCCAGGCGCACGGCGGGAAGCTCGTGCTGGTCGGCCGCGACGACGTGCACCGCGGCATCACGGGCATCATCGCGAGCCGGCTTTCGGCGGCCTTCAAGGCGACCGCGGTCATGGTGGCCTTCCTGCCCTCGGGGATAGCCGTCGGCTCGATCCGCTCGAAGACCGGCTTCGACGTGCGGGGCCTGCTCGAAGCGAGCGCGGAGCTCTTCATCGACTACGGCGGCCACGACGCCGCGGCGGGCTTCTCGCTGCCGCGGGAAAAGTGGGACGAGTTCGTCGCGCGCACCGCCCGCTTCGTGGAGGGCGTCGAGCTCGAGGCCGCCCCGTCGGAGGAGACCCTGGCCATCGACGCGGAGCTGCCCCACGAGTACCTGAAGCCCGAGCTCCTCGACCTGGTGGACCGCTTCGAGCCCTTCGGCGAGAAGAACCCCAAGCTCGTGTTCGTCGCGCGGAACGTGCCGATCGCGGCCGTCGACATAGTCGGCAAGCGCGAGTCGAGCCACCTGAAGCTCACCCTCGACTTCGGCAAGCACCCCTTCCCCGCCCTCTGGTGGAACGCCGCGGAGAAGCTCGGCCGCGAGTTCGAGCGCGAGGACAGGCTCGACGTGGCGTTCAACGTGCAGAGGAACTGGTGGAACGGGAGTTCCACCACGCAACTCGTGGTGCTCGACGCGCGCAGGGCGGGATCGTCGGAGTAAACGGCGGCGAAGGGTTCTATCGGGGCCCTGCCGCGCGGGTCCTGTACGAAAAAACATACCCCCCTCTCTCGGGACCGATCGGGGGGTATGTTTTTTCGTCCACCCGCCGCGCTGCAGGCTTCCGCGAGGCGCTTCGGCGGGTTTGCGCTATCACGCCGCACGCTTCGTGGGCCACGAGGGACGTGGGGCTTGGGCGATTGCGGTGCCGGGTGGACGGCGGCCTGCGAGGTGCCACGTGGCGCTTCGGCGGGTCAGCGGAACCACATCGCGACGGCTCTGATGTCGGGGCGGTAGACCATGAGGGCGAGGACGGCTACGAGGGGGAGGACGCCCGCGAGGCCTACCCACAGGCGCAGCTTGAGGACGCGGACGAGCTCCGAGGGGATCGCGTCGTCGGCGCTTTCCCGCGCGGCCGCTGTCAGGCGCTTCACCTTGTACTGGGTCGGGATGTCGCTCGCTACCCAGATGACGCCCGAAAGCAGGAAGAGGACGAAGGCGTTCGAAAGCCAGCCGATCCGCCACAGGTCTCCCGATGCGACGGCGAGCATAAGTCCGGACACGAGCGAGAGCACGATGAGAGGCGAGGAAAGACGCGCGTCGAGCCAGGCCACCGTGTCGTAGGTGTGGAGGATGGTCTCCTTGCGGCCCGACTTGAGGCTCCGCGCCTCCCAGACCATGCCCAGCGCGGCGTTGGCGAAGAAGAGCGTGGTCGCCGCGATATGGACGAAACGGGCATGCGCGAGCAGGGCGGGCTGGTCGAGCAGCGCGAGGAACCCTTCCCGGAAGATGAGGGCGAGGACGATCAGGGCCGCCATGAGGGCGAGGAAGAGCGCCAGGACGTGCTTGGTCTTCATGGTGGACCATTGGAGCATGCTTCGGGGCGGAAGGCAACGGCCTTTGCAGGCGCGCGTGCGCGCGGGGTGCCCGGTACCGCCGGCACCCGTTCCCCTTTCCCCTTTCCCCTTTTCCTTGCCCGGAGCCGGTCGAGCGACTACAATCTGCCGGCGACAGCTAAGGAGCTCCGTGGCATGAACCCCGCTATCCGCCGCTATTGGCCCCAGTACGAATGGTCGAACGTGTTCGCCATGCTGAGGAACATGAAGGTCGCGCCGAAGCGTTGCGAAGAGCCCTTCCGCGAAAAGCTGGTCGTGATCACCGGCGCCACCTCCGGGGTCGGTTACCGGACGGCGCGGAAGTACGCGTCCATGGGCGCGCGGCTCCTCCTCGTCAACCGGAATCCGGAGAAATCCGGGCGCGTGCGCGCGGAGCTCGCCGCGGAATTCGGCGCCGAGGTCGAAGAAGTCATCGCCGACCTCTCGGTCCTGAAGGACATGCAACGGGCGGGACGGACCCTGGCGGCCCTCGACCGGCCCGTCGACGTGCTCATCCACAACGCCGGCCTCCATCTGGACGCGCGGACGGAGACGCCCGACGGCTTCGAGACGAATTTCGCCGTGCACTACCTCGCCCCCTTCGTCATCACGAAACTGCTCCTTCCGAAGCTCAGGCGCGAAGGGAAAACCAGGATCATCCTGGTCGGCTCCGAAGGCTACCGCTTCGCGGTCTGGGGCCTCCGCCTCGACGACCTCCAGTGGGAGCGCAGGCGCTACTCGGGCCTCAAGGCCTACGGCGCCGGGAAGCTGGCCCAGCTCCTTTCGATGCACGTGTTCGCGGAGGAGCTAGGGTCCTCGGGCGCCACCATCAACGCGATGCACCCCGGCATGGTGCGGACGGAGACCGGCAGGGACAACGGCCGCTTCTACAAGTGGTACAAGCGGAACGTCATCGACCGGAACTCGGACTCGCCCGAGGTCTCGGCCGAGGCGCTCTATTGGCTCGGCGCGGCGGCTGAAATGGCGGGAAGGAGCGACGCCTTCTTCCACCTGACGACGGAAGAGGAGCTCGCGCCGCCGGCCCGCGACGCGGAAGCGGCGGATGCCCTATGGAAACGGACCCTCGAAATCCTGGGCGAAAAAGGGGTGGCGCTGTGACGAGCAAGGACCTCATCGTGGTCGGCGGCGGCATCGCGGGACTCACCGCGGCCCTGAGCCTGGCGAACAAGGGGAAGGAGGTGCTCCTCCTCGAGAAGAACGAGGCGTGCGGCGGGCTCATGAATTCCTTCGTCCGCGACGGCTTCCGCTTCGAGGGCGGAGCGCGGGCCCTGGTCAACGCCGGCCTCGTGAAGCCCCTGATCAAGGAATTCGCGCTCGATGTCGAGATGCTCCCCAACCCCATCACGCTGGGGGTCGAGGACCGCATGCTCCTGATCGAAGGGGAACGGAGCCTCGACGCCTACGCGGAGCTCCTCAAAGGCCTCTATCCGGGAAGCGGCGCCGAGGTCGACCGGATCGTCGACGCCATCCGCGCGGTCATCGGCGACATGAAGACGCTCTACGGCGTCGACAGTCCCCTCTTCGCCCGGAAGAAGAAAAACGTTTTCATACTCGTCCCCGCCATGGCCGCGTGGATGTTCAAGTTCATGCGGACGATGTACCGCATCTCGAAAATGGACACGCCCTTCGAGGAGCGGCTCGACGAGCTCTCCGCCAACCGCCCGCTCAAGGACATAATCGGCCAGCATTTCTTCCGGAAGACGCCCGTGTTCTTCGCCCTGAGCTACTTCGCGCTCTACGGCGACTACGTCTATCCGAAGGGTGGCGTCGGCGCCTTCATCGAGGCCATGGCGAACGCGATCACGAGGCGCGGCGGCGAGCTGCGCCTCGATACCGAGATCGTGGCCGTCGACCCCGCCGCGAAGACCCTCACGGACGCCGCGGGAAATTCCTACCGCTACGGCAAGCTGGTCTGGACCGGCGACCTCAAGACCCTGTATTCCCTGAGCGCCGAGGCGGGGCTTGCGCCGAAGGATAAGGCCGCGTTCGCGCGGACGAAGGAAGCGGTGCTGAAGCGCCATGGCGCCGAGTCGGTCTTCTCGGTCTTCCTGGCCGCCGACCTGCCGCCCGAACGGGTGCGCGAGGCGCTGAACTTCCACACCAAGCCCCACCCCATCGCCGTGCTCGGCGCGGCGGTGATGCCGGAGGATTGGTC
>JAKLEE010000186.1 GCA_022703215.1 Spirochaetota bacterium
GGGGCGGACGGACTCGACGAGGTACGCAAGCCGCGGGTCCGAGTCCGGTCGGGGCGCCTCGCGATCGAGGAAAGCGGACGTCGAGCGGAGCGGCTTGCCGACATTGGGCGGGGCCCGCTCGGTCCAGGCCAGGGTCGCGCCCCAGGCCTCCGCCTCGAGGGGCATGACGAAGGGACCGAAGAGGATGTCCGGATCGACGAGCGCTGCGACCTCCGCCTGCCCGCGGCGATAGAGGGCGCTCCCTCGGTAATAATCCTTCGGCGCGGCGCCCGAGAGCCGCGCGCCATAGAGCGAGAGGGTCATGGTGAAGGCGCGAGAGTCCGCGAACTGCCCCTGGAGCGCGGCGCCTATACGTTCGAGGCCGGTCATGTGGCGCCTCCACCGGATCCGCCCCCGCCGCTCCCCGCCGCGGCTTCGGCTTCCGCCGCCTCCGCCGCGAGGCGCTCGAAAAGCTCGGGCGCGCCCATGGCCGTGGTGGCGGTGCCGTCCCCTCCCACCTCCGCCACCAACTCGGGGCGCATGACGAAGACAGCGCCGCCGACCGCGAGCTTGAGGCGGCCGGCAAGGCCGCGCCGTTCTATCTCCTCGCGGACCCGCCGGATGTTCTCCGCGTTGGTCAGCATCATCGCGGAGACGCCGATGACCCGGGCGCCCTCGGCCAGCGCCGCGTCGACGAACTCGGCCGGCAGCACGTCGTAGCCCAGGTCGACCACCTTCCAGCCGGCCACGCGCAGGAAGGCCGAGAGCATGCGGCGCCCGAGCCCGTGGTAGTCGTCCTTGGCGTTCCCGATGACGGCGACCTTCGAGACGGCCGCTTCCCGTCCGGCCGCGACTCCGGTAGCGCCTCCGATACCGGCGCCCGCCCCGACTCCCGACATGATGGCCTCGATGGCGTCCTCCGCGACCCGTCCGGCCACGTAGGCTACGGCCAGCGAGATGCGGTCATGGCTCCAGCGCTCTCCGATCGATGCGAGCACCGGAGCCAGCAAGCCCGAGAGCGTCGCCTCGGCTCCGTGCTTCGCCAGAAACTCCGCCACCAAGGCGCCGGCCTCCTTGGGACGGGCGGCCAGCATGCGCGCGTAGAGTTCTTCCTGAATCGCCTGGAAATCGCTTTCCACCTGGCTCCTCCCATTCCCAGTCTCGCCCCGGATCGCCGGGCTGTCCAGCGCGACGGGAAGAGATTATCATGGAGGTGGGGGAACGCGGACCATGAACCAAAGCCATGAGGGCGAGATCGAACGGCTGCGCGACGAGATCCGCTCGCTCCGAGAGCGCCTGGAGCAGGCGCGCGACATGCCGGAGCTGGCCAGCCAGGCCTTGCGCAAGGCCCGGGCCCGGCTCGACGAGCTCCGTGTCGCCTTCGGCGTCTCGTCGGACGAGCTCGCTCGCACGCGCGCCCTGCTCATCGAGGCGTGGAAGGCCTTGCACGGTCTCGCCTTCTCCGGGTCGGGCGAAGGTTCGGCCTGCCCGTCCTGCGGCGGCTCGGGCTGGCACGCCGAGGGCTGCCCGGTCGGCAAGGCGCTCGACCTGACCCGCGACCCCCGGCCCCGCCGCGACGACCTCGAGGACGCCATCGACTCCGCCTGGCGCGCCCGCTCCGGAGAGCCCGAGGGCGTCAAGTCGCGCCTCGCCTTCATGGACGAAGTCTTCGCCGAGCTCTCCCGTAGAGGTGTAGTGAGAGAAGATTAACCACGGAGGCACGGAGATACGGAGACAGGAGGGAGGAGGGAATTGAGGTGGAATAAAACTCATGATGGATTCCCTCGTCTTCTCCCTCTTTCCTCCCTAACTCAGTGCCTGCGCCTGCCGGTGCTTTCGGCAAGGAAGGAATCCAAGTGCCCGCCGTGGGCGGGCGACCTCATCCGTGGTTTCTTGATTCCTACACGTTGAATTTGAAGAAGACCACATCGCCGTCGGCGACGACGTATTCCTTGCCTTCGACGCGGAGCTTGCCGGCTTCCTTGACGGCCTTCTCCGAGCCGAGGGCGTCGATGTCGGCGAAGGAGTAGACCTCCGCCTTGATGAAACCCTTCTCGAAGTCGGTGTGGATGACGCCGGCGGCCTGGGGCGCCTTGTCGCCCGCGCGTATGGTCCAGGCGCGGCACTCGTCGGGGCCCGCGGTCAGGAAGGTGCGGAGGCCCAGCAGCCGGTAGGCCGCGTGCACGAGGGCGGTCAGGCCCGACTCCTCGAGCCCGAGCTCGGAAAGGAACTCGCGCTTCTCCGCGTCGGATCCGAGGTCCGCGAGCTCCGCCTCGAACTTGCCGCAGATGACCACGGCCTCGGCGCCTTCCGACGCGGCGCGCTCCTTGACGGCCTTCACGTGGGCGTTGCCGCCCTTCACGCCCGATTCGTCCACGTTGCACACGTAGATCTGCGGCTTCATGGTCAAGAGGAACCAGGCGCGCGCGAGCTCGGACTCCTCGTCGGAGAGAGCCACCGAGCGCGCGGGCCTGCCCTGCTCGAGGGCGGCGCGCACCTTCTCGAGGGCGGCGGTCTCCAGCTCGGCCGCGCGCTTCTGCTCGCCGCCGAGGACCTTCATCGAGCGCCTCGTCTTCTCGAGGCGCTTGTCGACCGCGTCGAGGTCGGCCAGCGCCAGCTCCGTCAGGATGACCTCGATGTCGGAGATCGGGTCGACCTTGTTGGCAACGTGGACCACGTCGGGGTCGTCGAAGCAGCGTACCACGTGGGCGATGATGCCCACCTCGCGGATATGGGCCAGGAACTGGTTCCCCAGGCCCTCGCCCTTCGAGGCGCCGGCCACCAGGCCCGCGATGTCCACGAATTCCACCACGGCGGGCACGCGCTTCTTCGGCTGGAAGAGCTCCACCAGGCGCTCGAGGCGGGGGTCCGGGACGGGAACGATGCCCACGTTGGGCTCGATGGTGCAGAAGGGATAGTTGGCGGCCTCGGCCTTGGCGCTCGAGAGGGCCGAGAAGATGGTGGACTTGCCGACGTTCGGAAGTCCCACGATACCGCAGTTGAGTGCCATGCTGTCTCCAGGGATCTGATGCGCGGCCCGGATGCGCCGCGTTTCCTACGATAGAACGCCCCCGCCCCCCGGGTCAATCCTGCCGGGCCTCCGTGGTTAATCTTCCGTTCCGGGTGGGTTTTTATTCGCGGTTTACCAATGCGGAAAGCCGTTGTACGATGGTCGCGGCGCGGGCGGTCCTTCCGGCCGCCCCTTCCGCGCCGCAAGGAGAAAGCCGACATGCCGAAGTTCGACTCGCTCTACTCGAAAAACGCCCTCAGCATGAAGAAGAGCGTCATCCGCGAGCTCCTCAAGCTGACCACGCAACCGGATATCATCTCGTTCGCCGGCGGCCTGCCCGCCCCGGAGACCTTCCCCGTCGAGGACCTCCGCGTCGCCGCCGACGCGGTGTTCACCAAGCACGCCGCCAAGGCGCTCCAGTACGGCACCACCGAGGGCGACAACGACCTCAAGGCGGAGCTGGTCAAGTACGAGGCCCGCCAGGGCGTCACGCTCACGCCGGAGAACCTGCTCATCGTCAGCGCCAGCCAGCAGGCCCTCGACATGCTGCCCAAGCTCTTCCTCGACCCGGGCGACTACGTCATCGCCGGCCGGCCGACCTACGTCGGCACCATCCAGGCCATCCAGTCCTACCAGGGCAAGGTGCTCGGCATCCCCTTCTCGACGGACAACGACGGCTTCGACATGGTCGAGCTCGAGAAGCGCTACGCGCGCGCGGTCCGCGACGGCAAGAAGGTCAAATACGTCTACGTCATCCCGGACTTCCAGAACCCCTCCGGCATCTGCTGGAGCCTCGAGAAGCGCAAGGCCATCCTCAAGTTCGCCTACGACCACGACCTGCCCCTCGTCGAGGACGCGCCCTACCGCGAGGTCCGCTTCATGGGCGAAACCCTGCCCTCGATCTACCAGCTCGACCAGCAGGGCGAGAACCGCGGCATCGTCATCAACATGAAGACCTTCTCCAAGATCCTCGTGCCCGGCGCCCGCGTCGGCTGGGTCATGGCCCACCCCGAGTTCATCCAGAAGCTCGTCATCGCCAAGCAGGCCATGGACCTCTGCACCAACGTCTTCGCGCAGAAGTGGCTGGCCGAGTACCTCAAGACCGGCAAGCTCTACGCGGTCATCGAGAACACCTGCAAGCTGTACCGCGACAAGCGCAACCACATGGTGGCCATGCTCGAGAAGTACATGCCCAAGCGCTACGACCTGACCTGGACCAAGCCCGAGGGCGGCCTCTTCCTCTGGATCAGCCTGCCGAAGTACATCGACACCGACCAGATGATCTTCAAGGCCGTCGAGCGCAAGGTGGCGTACGTGGTGGGCTCGGCCTTCTACTTCGACGAGCCCGAGCACAACGCCATGCGCATCAACTTCTCGTACTCGGGCTTCGAGCAGATCGAGGAGGGCGTGAAGCGCCTGGCCGAGGTCGTCAAGGCCGAGATCGAGGCGCACGAGGCCGGCCCCCGCGGCCGCACCGCTCCCGAAGGCATGTAACACGGGAGGAACCACGGATGAGGTGCCCGCCAACGGCGGGCACCTGGATTCCTTCCTGGCCGAAAGCGCCGGCAGGCGCAGACACGGAGAAGGGGACGGAAAAGGGATGAGATCGATCCAGGATCATGATCCAGCCTTTTCCCCCGGTTTCTCCCTCCGGTCTCCCTGCCTCAGTGCCTCCGTGGTTTAATTCGTTTGTAAGGGCCGCGTCCTTGATCGGATGACGCGGCCCTCGCTATTTTTATCCCCATGCGGCCGCCCGGATCCACGGGCGGCGCGCCGGTACGGCCGCGCCCCGCGGGCGGCGGACCGGCCGGGGACGGACGCCAGAGCGCCCTCCTCCGCCAGAGCCGCGCCGGCCCCCCGGAAGGGGCGGCGCCTGAGGAGCATCGCGCATGTCCATCATCGAACTCGCCGAAGTCCGCAAGACCTACCCGCTCGGCAAGACCGAGGTGCAGGCCGTCAAGGGCGTCTCGTTCCGCATCGAGCGGGGCGACTTCATCTCGATCGCGGGCCCTTCGGGCTCCGGAAAGACCACCATCCTCAACATGATCGGCCTCGTGGACCGCCCCTCGGGCGGCGAGGTGCTGATCGAGGGCAAGCCCACCTCGAAGCTGGCCGACCGCGAGCTGACCACGCTCCGCCACGAGACGCTCGGCTTCATCTTCC
>JAKLEE010000187.1 GCA_022703215.1 Spirochaetota bacterium
CAGCTGAGCTACAGGGGAATGCTCATCTGTGAACAGGTGCACACTATCAAAGCGCGCGCGGGAATGTCAAGAGGAGGCGCGTCGCGCCGCGGAGCCGCGCCCCCGGGCGGCAGCCGCCGGCGACGCCCCTACTTCTTGCCGCGCTTGGCCTCCGCCCGGCCGAGCAGGCCCGAGGGCTTGCCTTCGTCCTGAGCCTTCTTGCCGCCAGCCTTTTTTGCCGCCGCCGGCTTCGAAACCGCGGCGGTTTTTTTCGTCGCGGAGGACTTCGCGGAGGACTTCGCGGGCGCTGGCTCGGACCCGGCTTTACCGGCGGCGGCCTTGGGCGGCCGGCCGCGGCCGCGCTTCGGAGCGTCCCCTTCAGCGGCGGCTTTCCCGGTCGCCTGCCTCGCGGACGCGGGCTTCGGCTTTCCGTCGGAGGCCTTGGCCGCGACCTTGGAGGCGGCTATGGGAGGACGCCCCCGGCCGCGCTTCGGCTCCTCGGGCGGCGCGTCAGCGCGGGCCTTCGCGCGCGCGGCGGCCTCCCTCGGATCCGGCTCGGGGTTCTCGTCGAAGAGGCCGCCCGAGTCGATGGCGAAGGCTTCGATGGTGTCGCGGTCGGCCAGCTTGACGCCGCGTGCCTTGACGCCGACAGGCTCGTAGGCGAAGGCCTTGAAGCGTTCCTCGAGGACGCGCACCTTGGGCTTCTTCTCGTAGCGGAGCCCGAAGGCGAAGCGCGGCTCGGCGCTGAAGGCGAGCACCTTGGCCTCGTCGGGGACGAAGGGGTAGTCCTTGTCGAGGATCCAGGCCTCGATCCGCGCGCGCTTGAGCCAGGCGTGGCCCTTGGCGTCGCGGTAGACCACCGAGAACACCACGTCCGCGAGCGCGTCCTTGTCCGCGATGGCGCAGTGCAGCATCCCCTTGTCGACGAAGAGCTTCTCGGGGCACTTCGACACCGACCACAGGCCGTTCCGCCTGATGACGAGCACCTTGTCGAAGGGCGATACGTCGAAAAGGGTCTGGCCAGTGGAGACCGCCGTGCCGAGGTAGCCCGAGGAAGGATCGTAGCGGAGCGCGATGTCGCGGCGGGCCACTTCCTTGACGTCGATGCGGTGGAAGCTGCCGAGCTCAGTCCGGCGCGGCCAGGCTTCCTTGAGGCGGGCGGCGTAGCCCTTGAGGAGGAGGATGGCGTAGTCGACCAGCTTCGAAAGGTGGCCGCGCACTTCAGCCAGGCGTTCCTCGATCTTCCGCATCTCGTCCTTGGCGCGCTCGATGTCGTAGAGCGAAATGCGACGGATCGGAATTTTGAGCAGGCGCTCGACGTCCTCGTCGGTGACCGCGCGGGCGATCTCCTTCGCGAAGGGCTTGAGGCCGTCGAGCACGGCCTTGCGCACGGTCTCGGCGGTCTTCATGGTCTCGATCTTCTTGTAGACGCGCTCCTCGATGAAGATGCGTTCCAGCGTGCGGGCGTGGAGCTCGTCGAGCAGCTCGCCCTCCTCGATTTTGAGCTCGCGCTCGAGGATGCCGAGCAGGGTCTTCGCGTGGTGTTTCACGACCTCGGTGACGGTCATGAGGACGGGGAAGTTATCCTTGATTACCAGGAGGTTGCACGAGATGGACTGCTCGCAGTCGGTGAAGGCGTAGAGCGCGTCCACCACCTCGTCGGCGTAGACGCCGCGCGCCAGCTTGAGCTCGATCTCGACGTTCTCGGTGGTGAAGTCGGAAATCGAGGCGATCTTGACGCGGCCCGATTTGGCCGCCGCCTCGATGCTCTCGATGAGGCTCTCGGTGGTTGATCCGAAGGGCACCTCGCGGATGACGAGGCGCTTCGGGTCGGAGAAGTCGAACCTGGCGCGCACGCGCACCTTGCCGAGCCCGTCCTGGTACTCGGCCGCGTCGACGTAGCCGCCCGTGGGGAAGTCGGGGAGCAGCTGGAACTTCTTGCCCTTGAGCGCCGCGATCTCCGCCTCGATGACCTCGATCGGGTTGTGCGGCAATATCTTCGTGCTCATGCCGACCGCGATGCCCTCGGCGCCCGTCATCAGCACCACGGGCAGCTTGGCCGGGAAGGCCTCGGGTTCGCGGTTGCGGCCGTCGTAGCTTTCGAGATACTCGGTGATTTTCGGGTTGTGGAAGACGTCCTTGGCGAAGGCGTTGGTCCGGCACTCGATGTAGCGCGCGGCCGAGGCTTCGTCTCCCGTGTACAGGTTGCCGAAGTTCCCCTGCTTGTCGATGAACAGGTCCTTGTTCGCCAGGACCACGAGCGCCGAGTAGATGGACGCGTCGCCGTGCGGGTGGTACTTCATGCAGTGGCCGACGACGTTGGCCACCTTGTGGTACTTGCCGTCGTCCATCTCGAACAGAGAGTGGAGGATGCGCCGCTGCACCGGCTTGAGCCCGTCCGCCAGATCCGGGATGGCCCGGTCGCGGATCACGTAGCTCGCGTAGTGGAGGAAATTGTCGTTGAAAAGCTTCTTTACGTACGCCATATAGCCTCAGTTATAAAATAAACCACGGAGGCACGGAGTTCGGGAGGAAGGAGGGAGGAAGAATGGAATTTTGAATGGGAATCCAGTCCCTTTTCCCAATCCCTCTCCCTCTCGACTCCGTGCCTCCGTGTCTCCGTGGTTCATTCCTCTTCTAGGTTTCATTGACCAGGTTCTTCATGATGAACTCGCGGCGCTCGGGGGTGTTCTTGCCCATGTAGAACTCGAGCACCTGCGGCACCGCCTTGAGCGCGTCGACGTCCACCTTGAAGGCGCGCATGTCGCTCGCGATGAACTGACCGAACTCCTTCGGGCTGATTTCCCCGAGGCCCTTGAAGCGCGTCGTCTCGGCGCCGCGGCCAAGCTCGGAAAGCGCCTCGTCGCGTTCCCGCTGGCTGTAGCAGTAGACGGTCTTTTTCCTGTCGCGCACGCGGAAGAGCGGCGTCTCGAGGATGAGCACGCGGCCCTGCACCACGAGCTCCTCGAAGAACGAGAGGAAGAAGGTGAGCAGCAGGTTGCGGATGTGGTAGCCGTCGTGGTCGGCGTCGGTGGCGATGACGATGCGCGCGTAGCGGAGGCCCTCGATATCGTTCTCGATGCCGAGGGCCATCATCATGTTGTAGAGCTCTTCGTTCTTGTAGATGGCCGCGCGCTTCCGGCCCTGCATGTTCTCGACCTTGCCGCGCAGGCTGAACACGGCCTGCGTGTAGACGTCGCGCGAACTGACGAGCGAGCCCGCGGCGCTCTGGCCCTCGGTCAGGAAGATGGTGGACTCGTCGCCGCGGTCGGGGTCGCCCAGGTGGCGCTTGCAGTCGCGCAGGTTCGGGATCTTGAGCTCGATGCGCTTCGCCGCTTCCTTGGCTTCCTTCTTGACCACCGCGAGCTCGGTGCGGAGCTTCTCGTTGGCCAGCACCTTGTCCTTGAGCTTTTGCGCGGCCTGCGGGTTGCGCCGGAGGAACTCGTCGACGCCGCGCTTCGCTTCCTCGATGATCCAGGGGCGGATGTCGGCGTTGCCGAGCTTGTTCTTGGTCTGGCTCTCGAAGAGCGGGTTTTTGAGCTTGACGGCCACCGCGGCCGCGATGCCCTCGCGGATGTCCTCGCCGCGCCAGGAGGCCTGGAAGTAGTCGTTGACGGCCTTGAGGATGCCCTCGCGGAAGGCGGACTGGTGCGTGCCGCCGTCGGAGGTGTGCTGGCCGTTGACGAAGCTGAAGTACTCCTCGCCGTAGTTCGCGGTGTGGGTGAAGGCGAACTCGATGCGCTCGCCGCGCCACCAGCCGATCTCGTAGGCGGTGTCGTCGCCGACCTCCGCGTAGAGCAGGTCCTTGAGGCCCTCGCGGCTCGCGAACTCGCGGCCGTCCAGGGTGAGGGTCAGGCCCGGGTTGAGCCAGGCGTAGTGCCAGAGCCGCTTCTCGACGAACTCGAGGTTGTAGGCGTATTCGGCGAAGATCTCGGGGTCGGGCTCGAACTCGACGAAGGTGCCGCTCGGCTCCTTCGCGTCGCGTCCCTCGCGCTGGCCCGTGAGGACGCCGCGCTCGAAGGTGGCCTCGAAGAAGCGGCCTTCCCGGCGCGCGACCACGCGGAAGCGGCGAGAGAGGGCGTTGACGGCCTTGGTGCCGACGCCGTTCAGGCCCACCGAGAACTGGAAGACGTCGTCGTTGTACTTGGCGCCCGTGTTGATGATCGAGACGCACTCGATCACCTTGCCGAGGGGGATGCCCCGCCCGAAGTCGCGCACCGAGACGCGGGCGCAGCCGTCCTCGAGGGTCTTCACGGACACGTCGACGCGCGTCCCGAAGCCCATGATGAACTCGTCGATGGCGTTGTCCACGACCTCCTTGAGGAGGACGTAGACGCCGTCGTCGGGGTTGCCGCCGTCGCCGAGGCGCCCGATGTACATGCCCGTGCGGAGGCGGATGTGCTCGAGCGAGGAGAGCGTCTTGATCTTGGATTCGTCGTAGTTGTTTCGCGCTGCCATGTCGGGGATGGAGGGTAGCACGAAAGGGCCGCGCCGTGAAAGGCGGACTTTTCCGTCACGGGAAGGAGGGGGGTAATACACCCTGCGCGGCGTCGGGCGTCATCGGAACCTTGCAGGGCGGGTCCTGGCGCGGGATAACACACCCCTTCACTGTCGTTCGGGGGCGCGTTATCCCGCGTCACCCGCCGCCCTGCACGTTCCCGCGAGGCGCTGTCGCCGGGTTGGCGCTTATACGCCGCTTTTCCGTGAAGGCAGGTCGGCCTGTCGCGGTCTTGGCTGGCGGGGGGCTCGGCATTTACCGCGCTGCCGGTTTCCGCGAGGCGCTGTCGCCGGGTGTGCGCTTTCACGCCGCCCCTCCGTGGAGACGAGTCGGCCTGTCGCGGTCTTGGCGGGCGGGGGCGCGGGCGCCGGGAGATCGACGAAGCCGTTCCCGGCTTCGTCGCCGCGGGCGCCTTCAGGCGCTCACGCGCAACCTTCTGGTCTTCAGGCCACTCCAATACGCGAGCGGTGGTTCACTTTCAGGAGGAAGCGCCGCACGGAAGTTTCGTGACACTCCCTGTCCGGTTCGGTATATTCAGATTGACGTCTTTCGTATTTTTGTCATAAGGTGCGCCATGCAGATTGCCTATGTCGACGGGCGGCGCCTGCGCCGTTCCCTGATCGCCGGAGCCGCCCTCGTCCGCGAGAGCGCAGCCTACCTCGATTCCAT
>JAKLEE010000188.1 GCA_022703215.1 Spirochaetota bacterium
TCCCGCCGCAGCTCACCTTCTCGATCGGCAGCCTCGAGGACCTGCTCATGTTCGCCGCCTTCTTCCTCGCGGCCTTCGCCGGCGGCATCATGACCTCGCGGCTGCGCGAGAAGGAAGCGGCGCTCTCGCTGCGCGAGCGCCGGACCGCCCTCCTCTACGGCTTCACCCAGTCCTTGACCCGCGTGCGCGGCGTCGAGGAGATCGCCGCGCTCGGCTCGGCCTTCGCCGCCGAGCACCTCGGCGCCGTCGTCGGGTTCTGGCTGCGCGGCGGAGACGGCGCGCTCGATTCCGGTAAGGTCCTGCGCCCGGTCGCCGGCAAGGCGCCCCGCGCCGATCCCGACCGTGGAGCCGCCAGCGCCGCGTTCACCATGAACGCGGCCGTGGAGGACGGAGCCGCCTGCCTCTACCTTCCCCTGCGCGCGCCGGGCTCGGTCATCGGCGTCGTGTTCGCGGAAGGGAAGGGGCGAGAGCCCTTCCGCGGCGAGAGCCGCGAGCTCCTTGCCACCCTGGCCGGCAACATGGCGCTGGCCTTCGAGCGCGAGCTGCTCGCCGCCGCCAACGAGGAGCACAAGCTGCTCGACGAGTCGGCGCGCCTTTCCCGCGTCCTGCTCAACCACGTCTCGCACGAGCTCCGCACCCCGCTTACGACCATCAAGGGCTCGGTCAGCGGCCTGCTCGACGGAAGCGCCGGCGAGGATCCGGTCTTCCGCGCGGAACTGCTCGGCGAGACCCTCAAGGCGGCGGACAAGCTCAACGCCCTGGTGGAGGACCTGCTCTCGATGAGCCGCCTCGAGACCGGCTCGCTCAGGCTCCGCCGCGAGCGGACTTCCGTCGCGGAGCTCGTCGCCACCGCGCAGGGCGGCCTGGCCGACGAGCTCGCCGGACGGACGGTGCGCCTGGCTGCCTCCTGCGCGGACGCCGAGTTCGAAGCGGACCCGGCCTTGATGGTGCAGGCTTTCCGGAACATCCTCCGCAACTACGCCGCCTATACGCCGCCCGAGTCGGTGCTCGATGTCCGCGTGACCACGGGCTGGGACGACCTTGTGGTGAGCTTCTCCGACGACGGCCCGGGCGTTCCCCCCAGGGAGCTTCCCTCCCTCTTCGACACCTTTTACCGGGGCTCGAACGGCGCGCGGAGGCCGGGTTCCGGGCTCGGGCTTTCCATCTGCAAGGGCATCGTCGAAACCCACGACGGCACCGTCGTCGCCCGTCCTTCCCCCTCGGGCGGGCTCGAGATCGCGCTCAAGGTGCCGAGGAAGCCATGAAGGAAATCCTGGTCGTCGACGACGAGCTCGCGATCCGCAGGCTGCTCAGGCTCTGCCTCGAGCGGGAGGGCTACGCCGTCTCCGAGGCGGGTTCGGGCGGCGAGGGCCTCAACCGCTTCATGGGCTCCAAGCCCGACCTCGTCCTCCTCGACCTCGGGCTTCCCGACATGGACGGCCGGGAGCTGCTCGGCCAGATCCGCTCCCGCGGCGACACGCCCGTCGTCATCCTCTCGGTGCGCGACGCCGAGGCCGAGCTCATGGACCTGCTCGATTCGGGCGCCGACGACTACCTCACCAAGCCCTTCGGCACGGGCGAGCTCCTCGCGCGCATCCGCGTCGCGCTTCGCCACCGGACCCCGCAAGCCATGAGCGGCCGACGCGTGGGCGTCGGCGCCATCGAGGTGGACATGGACACCCGCGAGGCGTTCCGCGGCGGCCTGGAGGAGAAGCTCACCCCCACCGAATGGGCGCTGCTCCTCGCCTTCCTCCGCAACGCGGGAAAGATCATGACGCGACGCCAGATCCTCCGCGAGGTGTGGGGGCCGAACATGGAGGAGGAGTACAACAACCTCCGCGTCTACGTGAACCAGCTCAGGAAAAAGATCGAGCCGGACCCCTCCGTGCCCACGGTGCTGCTGACCGAACCCGGCGTCGGGTACCGGCTCCGGGTCGCGACCTGACATGGGCAGAAGCGAACCCTCCGACGCAGTCTTCCTCGTCGGTTTTTTCGCCCTGGTCATCTGCGCGGGCACGATCGCGCTCTCGGTACCCGCGGCGTGGGCGGGGCCGGGACGCCTCGCCTTCCTCGACTCCTTCTTCATCGCCACCTCCGCGGTCTGCGTGACCGGCCTCGCGACCGTGGACGTGGCGGACTTCAGCCGCTACGGGCAACTCGTGGTCCTCGCGCTCATCCAGGCGGGGGGCCTCGGCATCATCTCGTTCACCTCGCTCTTCCTGCTCCTGCCGGGACGGCGCCTGCCCTTCCGCCGCCTCGGCTCCATCAGGAGCTTCTCGCTCGGCGACGTGGAGCACGATCCGAGGCGCATCGTCCGGAACATCGTGGCCTTCACGCTGATCATCGAGCTCGCGGGCGCGGCGGCGCTGTTCGCCGCCTTCTCCCGCGCGGGCGTCGCCGACCCGGCCTTCGCCGCGATCTTCCACTCCGTCTCGGCCTTCTGCAACGCGGGTTTTTCGCCCTTCCGGGACAGCCTGGAGGGTTTTTCCGGCGATCCGGCCGTGCTCGGCATCATCGCGGCCTTGATCATCGCGGGCGGCATCGGCTTCATCGTCATCCAGGACCTCGAGCGCCGGCTCCGCGGCAAGCGCCGGGCCCTGAGCGCCCACACGAGGCTGGTGCTCTCCGTCACCGCCTTCCTCGCCCTCGGCGCGGGCCTGGTTTTCTGGCTCATCGAGCGCGAAGGCGCCTTCGCCGGCATGGCGCCGCTCGACGCGGCGGCCAATGCCGCCTTCCAGGCCATCACCCCGCGCACCGCCGGCTTCGACGCGGTGCCGCAGGCCGGGCTCGCCGACGCCTCGAAGGCCCTGACCGTCGCGCTCATGTTCATAGGCGGGGCGCCGGGCTCGATCGCGGGCGGCATCAAGGTTTCGACCGCCTTCCTCGTCGTGCTGGCGGCGCTGGGGAGGCGGAACGCGCGTGGCGAGATCAACGCCTTCGGCTCCCGGTATCCGGCGCAAACGACGGACCGGGCGGTGCGCTACTTCCTCAAGGCCGGGCTCCTGCTCGTCGCCGCCACCGCGGCCCTGGGCTTGGCTGAAGGCCCGCGCGGCGCCGGGTTCGGCGAGTCGGTGTTCGAGACGGTGTCCGCGTTCGGCACGGTCGGACTTTCGCTCGGCCTGACCCGGGAACTCGGCGTCATCGGCAAGCTTGTGATAATCGCGACCATGTTCGCGGGCCGGGTCGGCCTCGTCGCGCTGGCCTTCCCCGCGCGCTCGAGCCGGAAGGAGGCCGCCGTCTATCCGGAGGCCGAAGTGCTCGTGGGGTGAAAATATGAAGCAATTCGTCGTGATCGGACTCGGGTATTTCGGCAGGAACGTCCTCGACGAGCTCCTCGAGCTCGGCGCGGAGGTGCTGGTCATCGACCGCGACCGCGAGCTCCTCGACCGCTACCAGGGACGGCGCATCAGCGCCTTCGCCGTCGAAGCCCTGAGCGAAGCGAGCCTGCGCCGCATCCTGCCCGGACCCGTGGATGGGGTCGTCATCGACATGGGCGAGCGGGTCGAATCCTCGATACTCGCGACGAGCTATTGCCGGAAGCTCGGCATCGCCCAGATCGTCGTCAAGGCCGAGGACGGGGAGCACGCCGAGATCCTCGAGCTGGTGGGCGCCACCCGCATCGTCTTCCCCAACCGCGAGGCGGCCAAGCGGGTGACCCCCCTCATGCTCTCGTCCGCCCTGCTCAATTACCTGCCGGTCTCGGGCAAGCTGGCCATCGCGGAGATCGCGCTGCCGGATTCCTGCGTCGGCCGCAACGTGCTCGAGGTCGGGCTCAGGAAGAACCACGGACTCAACCTGATCTCGGTCAAGAACGGCGACGAGGACTACGGTCCCTTCGTGCCCGAGTACGCCTTCCGCCCGGGCGACGTCGCGTTGGTCTCCGGCACCGACGCCCAGCTCGAAGCCTTCGCCGCCTCCGCGGGCCGGGGAAACGGGAGGGCCGGACGGCGGGGTCGGACGGAGGGCAGGCTCGGCAAGCTCTTCGGTTACGGCCGACGCTGAGCCTGGCGGCCCGCCCGCCGGTTTTCGACCCGGCTTCCCGGTTCCTTCCTCCCCGAAGTTCCTGACACCCGCTTCCCGTTGCCTCGGGCGCGGGTACCGCGCTATCATCCGGCGCCGTCCTCGGCCCCGACCGAACAGGAACCTTCATGAAATCCCATTTCCGCCGCTTCCTCGAACGCGTCCTCTTCGTCAACGTGCCCGCCTGGAAGCGGGCCATCGCCGCGAGCGGCTCCTGGGATCCCTCGCTCTCCGATCTGCCGCCCGGCCTCGATGTCCGCCGGACCGCGTGGCGCGACGCCCACCTGGATACCCGCTCGGAACTCGCCCTCATCTTCTCCCTGTGGAAGCCCGGCCGCGCCTGGATAGCCCGCGCGGTCGTCCTCGACTCGAGCTACGCCCTGCTCTCGGTGGCGCTTGTGCGCCTCCTCGAGACCGCGCTCGCGCTCATCGAGCGGCCGGGAACCGGGACCCTCGCCGGCTGGCTCGAGACGACCGGTCTCGCTCGGTTTTTCGCCCCGCCTCCGGGCGGCTTCGACTCGCTGCGCGAAGGCCTCTTCTGGAGCTTCCTCATCCTGCTCGTCGGCGCGCTCTCCGCCCTGGCGCGCTCGCACGCCACGCGCTGCAACGTGACGGGCGCCACCTTCATCCAGGGCGTCTCGGTGCCGGCCTTATTCTCGCGCGTGCTCGCCCTGCCCCCCGAGGTCCGGCGCGCGGAGAGCTCGGGCAGCCTCCAGGAGAAGGTCTGGCGCGACGTGACGGACGCCTCGTTCGCGGCCTGCTACGTCTCGGACGCGTTTGCGACGCCCATCCGGCTCGTGCTGTTCACGGTCACGCTCTTCCAGCTCGTCGGCGCCTCGGGAATCGCGGCCCTGCTCGCCATCGCGCTGGCGATCGGCGTCTCATCCGCGCTCGGCCGGGCGCTCAGGCACCGCACGCGCGAGCTCCGCGACCGGCGCTCCGAGCGGGTCAACCTGGTCACCCGGACCGTGCAGGCCGTCCGCGTGGTGAAGGCCTTCGTGCTCGAAGCCTTTTTCCGCGGCCGGATGCAGGAGCAGCGCAGGGTCGAGATGGGCCTCGTGCGGCGCGTCA
>JAKLEE010000189.1 GCA_022703215.1 Spirochaetota bacterium
CGAGCTTCATGGGGGACCTCCTGGATCGGAGCCTACCAGAGCTCCCGCGGCGAAAACCGGGGCGGGGCGGGGTTTTACTTTCTTTTTACAGCCTTGGGCGGCTTCGGCGGCGGCAACGGGATGTCCTTGGCCGAGCCTGGCGCGAGCTTCTCCAGGTCGGCCACCACCTGGCGCTTCTGCTCCTCGTCGCCCAGCCCCAGCGCGTAGGCGTGCAGGCCGGCGATCACCTCGGGCCGGGCGAGCCCGATGGCCGCGAGCGCGCGCGCCGCGGCGGCGAACTGCTCCTCGCAGCGGTACTGGATCCACGCCTGCTTTCGGTGCTCGACGGCGAGCGACGGATCGTTCCAGAGCGCCTCGATCTCGCCGGGGCCGGGGTCGCGGTGCTCGGTCCATTCCTTCCACGAACGCCACTCGTTGCGGCGCTTCAGGCGCATGTAGACCGCGTAGGTCCGCACCCAGCCGTTGGCGGCGATCCACGCGTCGAGCGCCTTGTCGGCGGCGATCGCCTCCAGCTTGGCATCGTAGACGCGGTCGAGCAGCTCGAGCTTGGCGAGGAGCAGCTCGTCGTAGGGGAAGCGGCCCTCGCGCTCGAATCGCGCGCGGAAGGCGGCCGTCTCTTTTTCGAAACCCTTCGCCTCGGGCAAGGCCGCGAGCGAAAGGTGGAGGGGATGCAGGGCGAAGGCCGAGAGCGCCGAGTACGGGCTCGTCTGGCGGCCGGAATCGTTGACGGGCAGGATTTGCACCAGGCGGATGCCCGCTTTTTCGCAGACCGGGGCGAGGGCGGCCAAGTCGGGATACTCGCCGACACCGGCGCTCGAGGCGCTGCGCAGGGCGGCCAGCGGAACGGCGAGGCCCGCCACGGGCCGCTTGCCGAGCTCGTATTTCATGCGTTCGGTTCCTCCGGCGCGGAGTATACCCGCGGCGAGGACCTTATGGAACGGGAGTTTCGCGCAACCGGGCAAGCCTCAATCGCCGGACCGCTCCCCGCCCGTCCGCCTCGCCGCGTCGGCGCCGAAAAGGGCGCGCAGCGCTTCCTTCAAGGTCGCCGAGCGCGTCCACGACGCCGAAGCGGCCGAAGCTCCCTCGTCGTCCCGGTCGCCGCCGTCCGCCGGCCCCACGAATTTCGGGAAGCCGAGCCCCGCCGCCGCGCGGGCGCGCGAACGCAGCCGGCGCACGGGGCGGACCTCGCCCGCCAGCGAGAGCTCCCCCGCCAGCGCGGCGCCTTCCGGCAGGGCTATCCCGGAACGCGCCGACCAGAGCGCCGCGGCGATGGCCAGGTCGGCGCCCGGCTCCGCCACCTTCACGCCGCCCGCCACGTTGACATAGAGGTCCTGGTCGGAAAAGCGCATGCCCGCCCAGCGCTCCAGGATGGCGGCGATCCGCGCCACCCGCTGCGAGTCGACGCGGTCGGCGTACACGCGCGTCAGCGAGGCCTTGGCGGGCGCCACCAGCGCCTGGACTTCGACGAGCAGGCAGCGGCTGCCTTCCCAAAGGGCGGCCACGGCCGCCCCGGGCGGCAGGGCGCCGTCGCGCCGCGTCAGGAAGAGGCTCGACGGATCGGGCAGTTCGGCCAGGCCTTTAGCGCCCATGGTGAAGATACCGAGCTCGTCGGTCGAGCCGAAACGGTTCTTGGTGGCGCGGAGGAAGCGCGCGTCCGCGTCGTTCTGCTCGAAGTAGAGGACCGTGTCGACCAGGTGCTCCACCGCCTTCGGCCCGGCGATGGTTCCTTCCTTGGTGACATGCGCCACGACGAAAAGCGCCGCGCCGTGGACCTTGGCCCAGTCCGAGAGGGCCGCCACCCCGTACTTGATCTGGTTGACGGTGCCCGGCACCGCGCCCGCCTCTTCGCTGCGCAGCGTCTGTGCGGAGTCGGCGACGACGAGGACCGGCTTCACGCGCTCGAGCGTGGCCAGGATGGATTCCACCTCGCCCGTGCAGAGCACCTCGAGGTTGTCGCGCGCGAGTCCCAGGCGGTCCGCGCGCAATCGTAGCTGCGCCGCGCTCTCCTCCCCCGAGACGTAGAGCACCCTGCCCTTGGTCCGCGCCCGGGCCGCGAGCTGCAGCAGCAGCGTGCTCTTGCCGATGCCCGGCTCGCCGCCCACGAGCACCGCCGAGCCGGGCATGACGCCGCCGCCGAGCACGCGGTCGAGCTCGCCTATCCCCGAAGGGAAGCGCTCGCCTTCGCCCGGGTCGATGGCCGCGAGCGGGACGGAAAAATGCCCCGGTCCGGCGCCGGCCGCCTGGGGTCTGGCGTCCGCGACGGCGGTCTCGCGGAGCGTATTCCATTCCCCGCAGGCGGGGCAGCGGCCGAGCCACTTCGGCTCGTCGTGGCCGCACGAGGTGCAACGGTAGACGGTGGTTTTCTTCTTCACGCCCACATACTAGCAGAAAAACGCCCGCCGCTTGCGCCGATCGCCATCTGAATCGCAGCCATCGGGGACAGGCCTCGCCGGCCGGAAGAAGGACGGAGCTCGACGGCGGGAACGGATTTGCCCGCCGGGAAAGAAAACGGGGGGAAGGACGGCCGCCCTTCCCCCCGGTACCTCGCGGTCGTTTTCGCTACAGGCCCAGCCCCGTTTCGATGCGCGCGCGGGTCACGGCGAGCACCTCGGCTGTGCCGACGCGCACCAGTTTCAGGAAGACTTCGTAGCGTCCCTCGCGCTCAACCAGGGTACCGACCACCAGGGCCTCCGCGCCGAGCAGGCCGCCTACCTTCGCCGCGGCCGATTCGTCGACGAGCCCCGAGAGCTGCAGTTCGAGCTCCTCGAGGATCTTCTGGAGGTTCGCGCGGTCCACGATGGTGAACAGGCGCCGCTCCGACGCGGCGAGCAGGATGCGCTCGGAGAAGTACTCCGCGTTCGCCGCGAGCTTCCCGTCCGTCGCGGTCACGGGCAGGAGCGCCACCGCCGTGTCCGTCCCGATCTTCGCGGTCGAGTAGTCCACCAGATTAGCGAGCGCCTCGCCGAAGAGCTTGCCGAGCGTTGAGTCCTTCGATTCCGCCTCGATGCGCTTCGCCTCGAAGTAGTCGTCGTCCTTCGCCTCGACCGGCACGTCCGAGAGGGCCGACAGGTCTTCCTTGACGAAACGGATGACAATGGTCTCGAGCTTGTCCGCGGTGAAATTCGAGCCGGTGTGGTGCGAGACCGAACCTTCGGCGCCGCCCTCGCTCTCGCCCCGTTCGCCGTAGGTCAGGAAAATGTAGCGCCCGCCCGTGTACTGCGAGATCTGCCTGAGCACGTACTCGCCGTCCGTGTCGAGGCCGCCCGTGCCGATGGTGTGGAACTTGATGCCGAGCGCGCGCGCCTTGCGCATCGAGCTCACGTAGTCGAAGTTGCGCTTGTACCCGAGCTGCGCCGTCGCGTCGGTCACGACGAAGGCCAGCCGCACGCCGTCCGAGTTCCACTTCATGCGTGACACCGCGTCCTCGAGCGCGGCTTCGAGGTCCTCGGGGTAGTCACCGCCGCCGGATGCGTAGACCAGCGCGAGCGATTTCCGGAACGATTCGAGGTCGTCGGTGAAGGGCACCACGCGGGTCACGTACTCGTCGCCCTGGTCCTTGTAGAGCACCATCCCGAAGCGGACTTCCGGCCGCGGCGTTATCGACGAGATGTTGTCGTGGATGATCTCGATGGTGGCCCTGAGGCGCTCGATCTCCCCGCCCATCGAGCCGGTCGTGTCCATCACGAAGAGCACGTCGAGCGGGAGGGGAGCGGGAACGCTCCGGGGGGAAGGCAGTTCGACAGCCACCGAGCGCGGACCTTCCGCCTTCACCGATCCCGCCCATTTGCCCGAAACCGACTCGACCGACACCTCCCAGTCGGCCGCGCCGCCATAGGCGGCGGGGTAGAGCCTGAAGCGGCCGTCGGGAAGCGTCACGCCGCGGTCGACCGCCTTGCCGCCGACCCTGACCGTAACCAGGGCGTTGGCGACGGCCTTGCCGTCGGAATCGCTCACCTCGAGCGTGATCCGGTCGGAGACGTCGAGCTCGCGGTGCGGAACGTGCGCGTAGTCTTCGAGAAAGCCGAGGAAGTAGTTGTATTGCTCGTTGTCATCGGAGAAACCGGCTTTCAGCCCCGACGAGCTCGGCGGCGTGTAGCCGCCGCTCCAGGACTCCGCCGGAGCGCCTGTCGTCGCATCTCCTCGGATACCCGATTCGGACGATTTCGCGGCCGGCGCGGGCGCGGGGACCGCGGTCATCGAAGGCTCGGCTTCGGTCGTTTCCTCGTACCCGCCGCTCTCGCCTTCCCGGTCTCCCTCGTAGGGCGCGCCAGTCAAATCCCTGTCCGTCGCGTCAGCGGGGGCTGGAGGGGCTCCTGAACACGAGGCCGCCAGGACGAGCGCCATCATGAGCACCAGCGCCATCGCGGCGAACGCCGCGCATTTTCCGTTCAGTTTGCTGTGCATGCTTCCTCCGTCCGGCCCTTCCAGCTTCCGCTCCGGGCTCCGTTCGCCCGATACCCCCGCTCCGCCCGCCGGCGCTTCCATTATAACGCGCTGGCATCCGGCGTACCGCGGGAACCGCCGAATCGAGGGCTTGCCCCGATCACCGCAAAGCCTTATTGATATATGTCATGCGCCACCAGATCCGAGCCGTCCTCAAGCCCCGCGAGGAGGACCGGCTCGTCCGGGGTCACCCCTGGGTTTATGACAATGAAATCGCGAAAGTCCAAGGCTCCCCTTCGGCCGGCGACGACGTCGCGCTCGAATCCTCGCGCGGCCGCTTCCTGGGCACCGCGCTCTGGAGCCCCACGTCGAAGATCCGCGCGCGGCGCTACTCGGACGAGGCTCTTCCCTTCGCGTCCCACCTTCCCCTCGCGCTCGGCCGCGCCCTGGCGCTCCGCGCCGCCGAATTCGACCTCGGGCGCGATTCCTGCCGCGTCGTGTTCGGCGAAGCCGACGGGCTCCCGGGCTTGATCGTCGACCGCTTCGTGGGGGAAGCCCCGGATGGCGCGAAGGGCTCCTGGCTTTCGGTGCAGGTGCTCGCGGCGGGCATGGCCGCCCACAAGTCCGCCGTCGTCGAAGCCCTCGTGGCGTCCCTTTCACCCGACGGCATCATGGAGCGCTCCGAGGCGCCCGTGCTCGCGTACGAA
>JAKLEE010000019.1 GCA_022703215.1 Spirochaetota bacterium
GCCCGAGCTCGAGCGCCCCGGTGACGGGCACGGCGTTCGGCCCCGTAGTCTCGAAGCTGAGGCGGACTCCGTCCTCCCGCACCGAGACCGGCAGCGCGCTGGCCAGAGCGGTGCGACCCGCGGCCGGGTGCAGCGGCAAGGCCAACAGGGCCAACACGACGGCCCCGAGCGACAGGACGGTCAGGAGCGGCAGGCCGGCGGCGCGCGGAAACACCGAACCGAGGAGGGCCGCCCCCGCGACGGACAGGGTCCAGAGCGGCAGGCCCGGCTCGGCGAGCCGCACGGAGCCCGGACCGGCCAGCAGCACCGCCGCGAAGGCCGCCGCAAGGGACATCGAGACGCTGGCGAGCACGCCGCGGCGCGCGGGCACTTCCTCGTGGCGGGCCAGGGAAGCCAGGGCTCGCACTCCCTGCCCGAGCGCCAGCCCCGCCCCGAGCGCCGCGAGGGCCGCGGCGACCCAGGGATCGAGCCACCACGGAAGGGAGGGAACCCCTCCCGCGGCGAGCCAGGCTTCAGAACCCATAGACGCGGCCGTACTTCTCCCGGAGGTACTTCACGAAATGCCGCGGCGAGAGCTCCTCTCCCGTGACGGACTTCACGAGCTCGTCGGGCAGCAGGGTCGCGGCCTTCGAGTGGATGTTCCTCCGGAGCCAGGCGAGGATGGCCTCGAGGCCGGCCTTGGTCGACACGGAAGCGTCGAGGCCGGGGATGTCCTTCCGCATGGCTTCCCAGAACTGGGCGGCGTAGAGGTTGCCGAGGGAGTAGGAGGGGAAGTAGCCGAAGCCGCCGAAGCTCCAGTGGACGTCCTGGAGGCAGCCTTCGGCGTCGTTCGCGGGCTCGACGCCGAGCAGTTCCCTGCACTTGGCGTTCCAGGCCGCGGGCACGTCCTCGACCTTGAGGCGTCCCGATACCAGGGCGGACTCGATCTCGAAGCGCAGGATGATGTGGAGGCCGTAGGTCACCTCGTCGGCCTCGACGCGGATCAGCGAGGGCTCGACCTTGTTGATGGCGCGCACGAAGTCCTCGACGCCCGCGCCGCGCAGGGTGTCGCCGAGGGTGGCCTGCAGCTTCGGCCAGCGGCTCTTCCAGAAAGCCTCGGAGCGGCCGACGACGTTTTCCCACATGCGCGACTGCGATTCGTGGACGCCGAAGCTCGCCGAATCGGCGAGCGAGGTGCGCGCGTACTCCGGCGCAGGCGCCATGCCGAGCTCGTAGAGGGCGTGCCCGCATTCGTGCATGGCGCTGAAGAGGCTCGAGACGAAGAAATCCTCGTGGTAGCGCGAGGTGATGCGGACGTCGTCGGCGCCGAGCGTGGTGGTGAAGGGGTGCGCCGACTTGTCCAGCCGCGCGCGGTCGCGCGGGAACGCGAGCTCGTCGAGCACCCATTCCGAGAGCGCCACCTGCGCCGCTTCGGGGCAGTGCCGGTGGATGAGAGCGTCGTCGACCTGGGGCCGCGAGCGGATCTTTCCGAGCAGGGCGACGAGCTCGGTCCGGAGCTCGCCGAAGACCTTCGCGATGGATTCCTCGGTCGAGCCGGGTTCGAAGTCGTCGAGGAAGACGTCGTAGGGTTTTTTCGCCGGGTCGATGCAGGCCGCGACTTTGAGGCGGAGCTCGAGCATCTTCGAGAGGTGCGGGGCGAAGGCCTTGAAGTCCGATTTCTGCCGCGCCTCGGCCCAGGCCGCCTGGGCCAGGCTGCCTGCGCGCGCGAGCTCCTCGACCAGGGCCTTCGGAATCTTGACCGCGCGCGAGTAGCCGCGGCGGACGACGCGCAGGTATGCGCGGTCCATCGGCGGAAGCGACGGATCGCCCGGAGGGTTCGCGTCGGTCGAACCGAGGGCCGCGAGCAGCTCCCCGATTTCCGGGAGGGTCCCCTTTTCGTGGGCCAGGCCCTCGATCATGGCCAGCTGCTCCGCGCGTTCGGCCACGCCGGCGGGAGGCATGAAGGTTTCCTGGTCCCAGCCGAGTACGGCGCCGATGCGCGCCACGAGGTTGCGCTCGCGGTCGAGCGAGCGGAGGCGTTCGAGTTTTTCGTGCATTGGGTCTCCTTCGGGGTTTCGCTCCGGCCGCGGGCAGGATCCCGGCGCGACCGGAGCGACGGAAATCGTAAACCGATTCCGGCGTTGACGCAAGGCGAGCGGCAAGGCCAGAATGGCGGCGCGGGCTGAAGACAGGCGATCAAGCAACGGGGGCTCATCCAAATGGACGAAAACGAAAAGAACGACGGGGCGGCCATGAACGGCCCGGGCGGCGCGGAGCCGCGGGACCGGGGAACCTTTCCCGAAGGCGCGGAGCCAGTCGAGCCGGACGGAGGAAGCTCTCCCGAAGCAAGCGAGCCAGTCGCACGGGAGTCCGGGCTAGCTTCGCTTGCCGGCGCCTCCGCGGTCGAAACCGGGCCGTCGAAGCGGACCCGCGTCGCGAAGCGCCGCCTTCCCTTACCGATCCGCCTGGTCCTCGGCCTTGCGAAGGCAGTTCTACTCCTCGCGCTGGTCCTCGTCGCCGCGGCAGCCATCCTGGCCGCCTGGTCGGCCCTTGACCGGAAGGATCCGCTGTCCGCGCTCCCGGACGCCTTCGACGCCTACGTCAGGGTCGAGTCGGCCTCCAAGCTCCTCACCGAGCTCGTCGAGCTCGAGGTGGCCGACCTGGTGCTCGCCTCGCGCGAGCTGGCCGCCGCGCGTTCCGCGGTGACCGCGCTCCGGAGCTCCGGCGTCCTCGATTCCCCGCTCGCGCTCTCCCTCGCCGCGGTCCGTCTCGACGCGGCGCTCTACGAGCGTGGCGCCTTCCTGGCCGTCGCCCGGCTCGGATGGCGCTCGGCCCTGACACGGCTCGCCCTGGCTGCCGGTCCCCTCGTCGTGCGCGCCGCCGAGCTCGCCGAGGTCGAAGGACTCTCGTTCACGCGCGCGGACGGACCGCCCCGCTTCGTCTATGCTCCCCCCGGATCCGGCGGCAAGGCCGCGATCACCCTCCATGTGGCGGGACGCGGGGACCTTCTCGTGGTGGCCTCGAGCGCCGCGCTGCTCGAGCGCGCGCTCGACGGCTCCCGGCGCCTGGTCGGCCAGAAGGAGCTCGAGGAGGCGCTCGAGCGCCCCGCGGAAGGCTCCATACGCTTCCTCGCGCGCTCCGAGGCCTGGCTCGCGGGGCTCCGGGGCTCGAAGGACCCGCTCGCGCTCATGCTCGCGGCGCTGTCCTTTCCCGATTACGCGAGCGTCGACGTCACCGTCACCAACGCCTCCATCGCAGTCTCGGCGGCGGCGCCGGTGCGCTCCGACGACGCGGATCTCGCCGCGCTCGTGGATTCGCGCTCGGCGGCACCCGCCATCGTCTCGCTCTATCCGTCGTCACTGCGTTGGGCCAGCGTCGTCGCGCTCGGCACGCCCGAGGCCCTGCTCGGCATCGCGGGACCGCGGCTCGGTCCCTCCTTCGCAGATACGCTCGCGCAGGCCGACGGAGCCCTCAAGCTGGCTTTCGGCAAGAACCTCGACGAACTGGTCTTCTCCTGGGCGGGCGGCGAGCTCGGCGCGCTCGGGGTCGGGGAAGGAGCCGCGCCGGTCTACTTCCTCCGGGTATCGGACGAGCGGAAGCGGAAGGCCGCTTTCGACGCCATCTTCGGCTCGATCTTGGCCAACGAAGGCTCGAAGGCTGTGGTCAACGAGGTCGAGCTGACGCGAATCGACCTGCCCTGGTACCTGGAATCCATCATCGCGGCTGCCGGCGCGCGCTTGCCGGAACCCTGGTTCTTCGTCGACGAAGGCTTCATCTTCCTGTCCACCAGCCCCGAGCCGCTCGGGGAGCTCGGCCGCTCCATCCGCTCGGGCGAGCTGCTGGTCCGGACCGAGCGCTGGAAACGCTCGGGCGGCGCTGTCCCCGCTGCCGCCGCCGTCCAGGTGGTCTATTCGCTCGAGGATGCCGTACCCTTCTTCCTGAGGGCTTCCGGTCCCGTGGCCGACGCCCTGCGCCGCTACGGCGACGGCGTCGCGACGGCGCGCTTCGACGGCGGTACCATCAAGGTCGCGCTGGCCGCGCGCGCGGGAGGGGGGCGCGGCGTAACGGCCGTGCCCGGCTTCCCCGTGCAGGCCGAAGGACGCCTCGACTCCGCCGCCCTCGCCCTCTCCATGCCCGGCGGTCCTTCGCGGCTCTACTGGATCGAGGACGGCGACACGCTTGTCGAATATACGCCGGCCGACGGAAAGCGCCTCGAGGCCTCGCTCGACGACAAGTCCAGCCTCGTCGTGGAAAAGGGAGCGGCTGTCTGGGCCGTCAGCGCGCGGGGCGCGGTCTACCGCTTCCTGCCGGGACTGAAAGCCTCGGAGGGCTTTCCCGTCGCCACGGGCGTCGAACCGTCAGCCGCGCCGGCCGTCGGCCCGGAGGGCCTCTTGCTTCCTGTCAGGAATCCGGACGGCATCTTCGCGGTCGACCGCTCAGGCGGCACGGCCCTGCTTGCCCCCTGGCTCGAGGCGAGCCTGCTTTCGCCTCCCGCGGTCCGCGCGGACGCCATGGCCTTCTACCCGAAGCGTTTCGACGGGCTCGTGCACCTGACCGGCCTCGACGGCGTGGAACTGTCCGGCTGGCCCCTCGAAGCGCCGGGCATCGGCTACGGCTCGCCCTTCTTCGCGCCCTCGGGAAAGTCCAACGCGGTCGGCTTCCTTTCGCAGTCGGGCGACCTGGTCGTCTGGCCCCAGTCCGGTTTCGTCCGCGAGCCGGGGGCCGCCGCGCCCGATCCGTCCAGCTCCGCGCAGCCGCCCGCCCCTCGCGACATTCCCGGCACGCGCTCCTGGACGCTCGACGGGGTCTTCTACGCCGGCGCGGTCCACGCGCCGCTCTCCGGTTCCATCTGGGCCGTCGCCGAGGACGGCCGCGTCTGGCGGGTCGATCCCGACGGGGGAGTGTCCTCGCTCGGCGCCGACGACGCCGAAGCCGGCTCCGGCGCGCGCTTCCCGCGCGGAAAGGAAGCCCGGCTCGTCCTCCGCGACATCGACGGCGACGGGCTCGAGGAAGCCTTCATTTACGGCGCAGGCGGAGCGGTTGGCGGCATCGACCACGACCTTTCGCCGCTCGCGGGCTTTCCCCTGCCCGGCGGCCGCGAACCCGCGTTCGCCGATCTCGACGGCGACGGCCGCGTCGAGCTCATCGCCGCGGGCTTCGACGGCGCCATCCGCGCCTGGAGGTTCCCGAAATGACGCGAGCCATTCCGTCTTCCGCGCTCCGCGGCCTTGCCCTCGCCCTGGCGGCCGCCCTCGTCGCGCTGCTCGCGACGGCTTGCGCCTCCGTACAGGCGCCGCTCCGCGTCGAAGCCGTGTCGGCCCAGGCGCGCGCCGACCTGGTCGAGCTCGAGCTCGAGCTGCTGGAAGCCCGCATCGTGGCGGAACGCATCGCGCGGCTCCGCGGGGCGACCGGCATTCCCGCGGTATCCGGCGCGACCATCCCGTCGGCAGGCTCCGACGCCGCCGACCTCGAAAGCCTCAACCTCGAACTGGCGAACCTGCTCGACGCCTCGAGGCGCCGCCTGGCCTCCCTTGAACCAAAGCCCGCCGAGGCGGCCGCCGTCCGCGGAGCCTCGCCGGCCTGGTACGCCGCGCTGGAAGCCCTGCGGGGCGAACGTGCCCTGCTCGCCGAGGACCGCAAGACGGCCGAAGCGGCTCTGGCCTCCGCGCTCGCACTGGCGCCGGACTCGGAGCTCGCCCTCCTCCTCCGCTCGCGCCTGGCCCCCGACCCCGAGGCCCGGCTCGAAGCGCTCGAGAAGGCCCTTCCGGTCGCCGACGGCAGTTTCCGCCTGCAGATCGAACGCGGCTCCGCCCTGCTCGCGCTCGGCCGGAGCGCGGAAGCCCTGGCCGCCTTCGATTCCTCGCTTCCCTTTCTTCCGGAACCCTGGACCAGGCTGAGGACGCCCGAGCGTGATCGGGCCTGGGCCCTGCGCGAAGGTCCGGTAAGCGGCGGCGCCCTGGCCGCCCTGGGAGACGGCCCCTCGACCTGGTCCGCCTTCGCGGCCCTTCTCCGTGAGCGCTCGACCCTCCTCGACGCCTTGCCCGGCGCTGCCAAGTCGGACGCTGCGGCGCTCGACGCCCTCGCCCGGGCGGGCATGCTGGCTCCCGGGCTCGACCCGGCTTTCGCCCGATCCGCCTCCGCCGAGCCGCCCACGCGAGCCGAGGCCGCCTTCACCCTGTGGCGTCTTGTCATGCGCACCCGGCCCGAGCAGCTCGACCGCTACTCGAAGCGCTACGCGGGCCGCAGGAGCCCCATCGAGGACGTTCCGCTCGGCCACCCTTCCTTCGACGCGGTGCTCGGCCTCGTCGAACTCGAGGTCGTGGAGCTGCCCGACGGCCGCACCTTCATCCCGGACGCGTACCCGTCCGGCTACGATCTCGACCGCTGGATACGCGCCGCCGACGGGGCCGCCTCCCCGTGACGCTCCGCGAGCTCGAGCAGTCCGTCGAAACCCTGAGCGGCGTGGGCAAGGCCGCCGCCGCCCGGCTCGCCCGGCTCGGCGTCTACTCCATAGCCGACCTGCTCGTCCGCTTTCCCCGCGACTACGACGACCGCACCGAGGCGCGGCCCTTCCGCGACTGGGCGGCGGGCCGCGTCAACACGGTGGCCCGCGTAGCCGCGCATGAATGGTTCGGCTACGGCCGCATGCGGACCCTGAAGCTCGTGCTCGAAGACGGAAGCGCGCGGGCCGTCGTGCCCTGCTTCAACCGCCCCTTCCTCGCGGACCGGCATCCGGAAGGCTCGCAGGTCAAGGTACTGGGTTCCTTCGCGCCGAAATTCGGGGAGCTCCAGGGGCCCGGCGCGATCCTGGAGCCCGCTGACGAAGGCGAAGGGCCCTCCAGCGGCATCCTGCCCGTTTACGCCCTCACCGAGGGGCTGGCCCAAGCCTCCATCCGGTCTTTCGTGGCGCGCGCGCTGTCGATGTACGGCGACCGGCTCGAGGACGAGCTGCCTCCGCCGCTCCGCGAACGGCATGGCCTACTCCCGGCGTCGAAAGCGCTCCGGGGGCTCCACTTTCCGGAAAGCCGCGCCGCGCTCGAGGAAGCGCGCCGTTCGCTGGCCTGGGCGGAGCTCTTCTTCTTCCAGCTGCTGGTGCGAAAGCGCGTCGCCGCCCGCCGCGAACGGCCCGTGGAGCGCCGCCCCTTCGCGGGCGAGCTCAAGCGCCGCCTGCTGGAGCGCCTGCCCTTCGAACCGACCGCCGACCAGCTGAAGGTCGTCGCGGAGATCGAGGCCGACCTCGCGTCGCCCGTGCCCATGGCGCGGCTCCTCCAGGGCGACGTCGGGTCCGGCAAGACCCTCGTGGCCTTCCTGGCCGCGCTCGACGTCATCGAGTCGGGGGGCCAGGTCGCCGTCATGGCGCCGACGGAGCTGCTCGCGCGCCAGCACGCGGAGAGCGCGGCTCGGCTCCTCGAGCCCGTCGGCGCGCGCCTCGCCTTCCTATCGGGCAACGCCCGCGACTCCGCCCGTCGGCCCCTCCTCGAGGCGCTCGCCTCCGGCCAGGTCGACCTCGTCATCGGAACCCAGGCGCTATTCTCCGAGGACGTCGCATACCGGAACCTGTCGCTGGTCGTGGTGGACGAGCAGCACCGTTTCGGCGTCGTCCAGCGCGCGGCCCTCGCCCGGAAGGGACGCTCGCCCGACCTGCTCCTCATGTCGGCCACCCCGATTCCGCGTACCCTGGCGCTCACCGTATACGGGGACCTCTCGGTGTCGGTCATAAGGACCCTGCCGCCCGGCCGGACGCCCGTGGCGACCCATCTGGCGCGCATGGGCAACGAGAGCAAGGTCTACGATTTCGTCCGCCGCGAGCTCGAAGCGGGACGCCAGGCCTACTTCGTCTATCCGGCCATCGAAGGGGACGGCGATTCGGAGCTCAAGGACGCGGTCGCCATGCGCGAGCGACTCGCGCTCGAAATCTATCCCGACCGGAAGGTGGGCATCGTCCATTCGCGCGTGGGCGATGCCGAGAAGCGCGAGACCATGGAGGCCTTCCGCTCCGGGAGCCTCGACGTCCTCGTCGCGACCAGCGTGGTCGAGGTCGGCGTCGATGTGCCGAACGCCACCTGCATGGTCATCGAGCACGCGGAGTGCTTCGGGCTGGCCGCGCTGCACCAGCTCCGCGGCCGTGTCGGCCGCTCGTCGCTCGCCTCGTACTGCTTCCTCGTGTACGCAGCCCCGCTCGCGGAGGACTCCAAGCGCCGCCTCATGGCCCTCAAGGAATCCGGCGACGGCTTCGAGCTCGCGGAGGAGGACCTCCGCATACGCGGCCCCGGCGACCTCGTGGGCACCGCCCAATCGGGCGCCTTCCGCCTGGCCGTCGCCGACCCCATCAGGGACGCCGCCTTGCTCGAGGAAGCGCGCGCGGAGGCCGCGGCCATCGTCGACGCCGATCCGAACCTGCTCCGGAGCGAGCACGCGGCCTTGCGCGGCGTCGTGGCCTCGGGTGGGGGCCTGCGCGGCGAGCGCGCATCGCGGAGCTGATCTGAGCTGATCTGAGCTGATCTGAGCTGATCTGAGCTGAGTTGATCGGGGTTGATATGGGCTTCCGGGACAAGCGTCCTGGGTCCGTCGGACCAGTGCCGCCTTCCCCGCTACGCTTCCCGCCGTCCCGCGCCGCCGGAGTGGTCGCGCGGCCGTTGCGATAGCGCCTCCTCGATCGCCCGCGATCCCCGCTTGAGCACGGTCTCCGCCAGCGCCATGCAATCGGTCGCAAGGTCGCGGGGCACGTCTGCCCCGAAGGCGCGCAGTATGGCCGCGTGCTTCCGGCGCAGGTACTGGATCGAGGGGATGGTGGTACCGAAGGTCTCGGCCAGCTCGCGGTCCTTGTGGACGAAGTGTCCGTCCCGGCCGCGGCCGTTCAGCTCGAGAAAGCGCGCAAGGAGGGCCGGATTCCAGTCGCGGACGGCACCCGACGCGAAATCATTGGCCAGCATGCGTCGGCGGGCGCGTTCGGCGGCATTCCGCGATTTCTGGGCTTTCCAGTACGGGTGGCGGTTCCGGGCCCGCACGATGTCGTCGCTCGTGCGCCCCGTGCGCTCCATCCAGAGCCGGGCCGCGCGGGCCTTGAGGCGGGGAGGCAGCCCGGAACGCAGGCTGTTCTCGATGTACTCCTCGGGCGTGGCCGAAGCCGCGATCCTCTCTATTTGTTCATCGTTGTCCATGCCGTTAATGATATGTGCGACCTTCCAAATTGCAAATCTTTCTTCCCTTTCCCGGCAGGGCCGGTCCGGGGCGGAGGGCATCCGGCCCTACGCTCAGCCCGGAGGCGCGGCGTTGCGCTCGAAGGCGTGGACCGCGAGCCCCTTCCGTTTCCGATCGAAGAGCTTGCGGAAGCCGGGTCCCTTGCGCCGCTCGAGCCTCGAGAGCTCCGTAGCCGGACCCGCCGCAATGAAGGCGCCGCCTTCCTTGAGCAGCCGCCCCGCCCGTTCCCAGGCGGGCAGGGTCCAGTCCCGTCCGGGGACCGGGTCCGCCATTTCCACGAGCAGGTCGAAGCCCGCGGCCTCGAGCTCAGCGCCGTCGTCACTCTCCTTCAGCGCCGGGCCGTTACGACCCGCTTCCCGCGCGGCCAGGCCCGCGTTCCGCGCCGCGAAGGCGGCGGCGAGCGCGTCGCGAGTCACGAACGCGAGCGTGGCCGGTGCCAGGAACCCTTGCAGGAACGCGGCCAAATGCCCCACCCCCGGTTCGACCAGGCACGCGGCGCGCACCAGACGCCCCGCGGACGCCCGTTCGGCCGCCCAGGCGGCCAGTTCCGTGTCCCAGGACGGCGCGTCGAACTCGGGCAGCCCCCAGGCTCCCTCGAAGGGATATCCCCGGCCTTCCATGGCGCCCCGGATCGAGGTACGTCGGTAGACCGCCAGAGGGTCGGCGGCGGGCGGCATCGAGGGGACCTTGCCCGTCGCGAAGACCGTGTGGCCAGCTCCTTCCCTCGTTCCGAGCAGCGGCGCGCCGGCTTCCCCGATCCAGCGCCGGAACTCGGAGGCCAGGGGATTCACGATGACCCATACCGCCTTTCCGCCCTCGGCGAGCGCCCCGGAAGCGCGCGCCACGAGGTCCGCCAGCACGGGCGCGCCCGCCTTGGCCGGCACGTTCGATACTATCAGGTCGAATCCGGCTCCCGTCCCCCCGAGTCCCTCGAGGAACAGGGCGCGCTCGGCTCCGATGAGGGCGATTCCGTTCCGCTCCGCGTTCCGCCGGGTAAAATCGCGCGCCAGGGCGTCGCGGTCGCGGCAAAGGAACTCGAGGCCGCTCTCCATTGCGGAGAGAGCCAGGGCGAGCGTGCCGACCCCCGAGCCGAGGTCGAGGCCGCGGCGCGCTCCCTTCGCCCAGCCGCCCTCGGCGACGGCCTTGAGGAGCAGGCGGCTCCCGACATCGATGTCGGCGCTGGAGAAGAGGGCGTGGGAAAGGTCAAAAACAAGCTCGCGGCCGCCCGCCCGGAGGCTGACGGTCCGCGTCACGTACGAGTCGGTATCCATGGAAGGGGAAGAGCGCCTCCCGGCGCGTGAGGCTCTATGCCGGAGCCGTCTCGGCGGCCTTGGCGTCCCCCGCGGCGCGGAGCAGGCTCACGTCCTCGGAGTTGAAGATGCGGTCGATGTCGAGGATGATGATGAACTCATCGTCCTTCTTCCCGACGCCGAGTATGAACTCCGCCGCCAGCTTCGTGCCGAAACGGGGGGCGGGTTCTATGTTCCGGGTGTCGATGTCGACCACCTCGTGCACCGCGTCGGCCAATGCGCCGACCACCACCGTCCCGTCGCCGCCTTCAACCTCCATGACGATGATGGAGGTATCCTTGGTGATGGGGGTCTCGGGCAGGCCGAACTTGAGGCGCAGGTCGATGACCGGCACGCCGGCGCCGCGCAAGTTGATGATGCCCTTCATGTAGACGGCGGTCTTGGGCAGCTTGGTGATCTTGGTGTGCTCGAGCACCTCGCGCACCTTCCCGACGCCCACGGCGTAGCTGTCGTTGTCGAGCGTGAAGGTGAGGAACTGGTTGACGGTGGAGTCTTCCATCGGGACCTCCTCTGATACAGAACGAGTCTAGTGGAGCCGGCGATGCGCGTCAAACGCCGCGGGTCCGCGAAGCGGCGGCGAGCGCGGCGTTCCTGCGCCAAAGCGCGGGCTTCATCCATCCCAACCCGAGCGCGGTTCCCCGGAAAGCCGCCTCGAGCGCCGCGTCGGAGGCGCCGAGGAGGAAGTCGAGCGGCACGGAGGAGCCCGGCCCCGTGGTCAGCGCCCCCTCTCCTCCCTGCCAGCCGGGCGCGTTCCGGACGAAGAAGGGGCAGGCGGCCAGGCAGCGGTCGCAGCCGTAGAGGATGGAGGGCCAGGCCGCGGCGACGCCGTGCGGAACCGCGGCCTCCGAGCTGGCCGCAGCCTGGGCGCAGCGCGCCGTATCGATGCCGCCGCCCTCGAGCACCGCGCCGGTGGGGCAGGCGTCGACGCAGGCACGGCAGGATCCGCAGCATGCGCCCGGCTCGAAATCGGCGGCTTCCGGCCGCGCGTCGCTTCGGCCCCCGGGCTTGTCAGCGGCTTCCGCGCATGGATCGAAAGGCAGGAGCAGGGCTCCGAGCACGACGCCGGGCCCGAGTCCCCGCACCAGCACGAGCGAGTTCCGACCGACCGGACCGAGTCCCGCCAGCACGGCGAGCGGCTTTTCCGGCGCCTGCGAGTTGACCAGCACCCGGATCGCGGATTTCGGCCACCCGAAGCGGGCGCGGAGCGAGTCGCGGACCCGGGCGAGCCGCCGGGCGAGCTCGGCGTAGGAATCGTCGCGCGCGAAGCGTCCCACCGATGCGGCCGGGGGCTCCCCGAACGGGTCGACCTCGAGCGAATCGGCGTAGGCCAGCGCGCACGCCACGGCGCCCTTCGCCCCGGCCGCCCCGTAGCGTGCGACGGTTTCCGGCGGAAGCCGGGCGGTCCACGCGGCGAGCTCGCGCTTCCCGATCGGCCCCCAGAGCCCCGGTCCGCCAGGCGCGGCGGCGGCGCGCGCGCCGGCCCCGGCGAAGCCTTCGGCCGCAAGTGCTTCGAGGAGGAACCGGGACCTGTCCGACTGTTCGTCCGTCACCGGGAAGGCGCTCCGCCTCAGCGGACCGGCATGCCCTCGCGGCGCGAGCGCTCGATCTTCTGCATCTTCCGGTAGTACTCGGTCTGCTTCTCGATCTCGCTGACGTCGATCACGTTGAGCTTGTTCTCGATGACGCGGAACTTCTGGTTCTCGAGCAGCTTGTGGACCACCAGGTTGCCCTCGCCGAGCGGCAGGCCGACCATGTTGATCAGCTCCTTCGGGCCGAAGTCGAACACGTGGCTGGCGCCCTGCCGGAGCGGCACGCGGTTCTTCTCGAGCTGGATGAGGAGCGCGTCGTACATGCGGCCGAGGGGGTCGGAGATGAGCGTGTTGGCCAATTGCTTGTAGATGAACCAGATGCGTTCGGCGAGCAGGGTGGTGAGCCGCGTCACGATCTGCGGCTGCGTGCGCACCATGCGCTCGAAGTTGGCCTTGTTGACCGCCAGCAGGTAGGCGTCCTCGTAGGCGATGGCGCTCGCCGAGCGCGGCTTGTTCTCCAGGATGGCCATCTCGCCGAAGATGTCGCCGGCCTTGAGCACGGCCAGCAGCACCTCGTTGTTGTCCACGATCTTGGTGATCTTCACCGAGCCCTTCTGGATGATGTAGAGCTCGCCGCCGGTCATGCCCTCGGAGAACACCATGGTGTCCTTCGGGTAGAAGCGGTTGAACTCCTCGGCCGGGCCGTCCAGGTAGACCGCCTTGGCGAAGGGCTTGATCTTGGCCAGGCGCTCCTTGGCCAGCGCGACGTGCTGGCCGGTGGGGCAGAATTTCAGGTACTGGTAATAGGCGTAGTAGGCTTGGTTGAACTGGTTCTGGCGCGCGTAGTACTCGCCGACGCGGAACAGGTGCGAGGGGTCGGCCTCGGCGGTGTTCTTGAGGGTCAGGCGGGTCAGGGCCTCGTCGAGGAAGCGCATGCGGCGGCTGAAGGCCATGATGATCTTCATGGCCACCGGGGTGTTCTTCTCGATCAGCAGGCCGTAGTTGTCGCGGTGGACGGAGATGAGCACGCAATCGGTCAGGGCCTGGGCGGTCTCGATGTGGCTGTGGTTCGACATGGTCGAGACGACGCCGAAGAAGTCGCCGGGCCCGAGGACGTTGCCGCCCTCCTCCTCGACCACCTCGACTTCCTTGGCCACCCGCACCTTGCCCTCGCGGATAATGAAGAACCGGTCGGCGCTCTGCTTGCCTTCGACGATGATGTAGGTGTCTTTCTTGAAGGTGACGAAGGTCAGCTGGAGCGGCGCTTCCATCCTCTTTCCCGTCGTGAGAGCTGCGGACTTGTCCCGAAGTATAGGGGCCGCCCTCGCCCCCTGTCAACGTCGCCCCATCCGCGACTCGAGGAAGACCACGGAGGCACGGAGCCACGGAGGCAAGAGGGAGCGAGTCAAGAGCGAAGAGAGGAGAGCATGGCAAACTCCTTGCTTCCTCTATTCGATCCTCCTCCATCTTCCTCCCTTACTCCGTGCCTCCGTGGTTCGATTCGTTTTAGAGGCCGGGGACGGGGAAGCGGGCGGTGAGGGCCAGGACCTTGGCCTTCACCCGCCCGACGGCGGCCGCCTCGCCCTTGGCCTTGAGCACGTCCATGACGAGGCCGGCTATCTCCTCCATCTCCTTGCTGCCCATGCCTCGCGTCGAGACCGCCGGGGTGCCGATCCGGATGCCGGAGGTGACGAAGGGGCTCTTCTGGTCGAAGGGGATGCCGTTCTTGTTGACGGTGATGTGGGCCTCGTCGAGCCACTTCTCGGCTTCCTTGCCGGTAATGCCGAGCGGCGTGAGGTCGACGAGCATGAGGTGATTGTCGGTGCCGCCCGAGACGATGCGCGCTCCGCCAGCGGCGAGCGCGGCGGCCATGACGCGGGCGTTGGCGGCCACGCGCTTCATGTAATCCTTGAAATCGGGCCTCAGCGCCTCGCCGAAGGCCACGGCCTTGCCGGCCACCACGTGGCAGAGGGGACCGCCCTGGATGCCGGGGAAGATGGTCCCGTCGATGATCTCGCTCCAGAGCTTCGCGCGATCGCCCTTGGGCGCCATGATGCCCTGGTCGTTCTCCTTGTCGGTGCCCACGAGGATGAGGCCTCCGCGGGGTCCGCGGAGGGTCTTGTGGGTGGTGCTCGTGGTGAAGTCCGCCACCTTGACCGGGCTCGGGTGGATGCCCGCCGCCACGAGGCCGGCGATGTGGGCCATGTCGACGAGGAGGTAGGCCCCGACCTCGTCCGCGATGGCGCGGAACTTCGCGAAGTCGAGCGTGCGCGGATAGGCGGAGGCGCCCGCGACGATCATGCGCGGCTTCGACTCGCGGGCGACGCGCGCGAGCTCGTCGTAGTCGATGGTCTCGGTCTCGCGGTTCACGCCGTAGCGGACCACCTGGTAGAGCTTGCCGGAGAAGGACACCGGGGCGCCGTGGGTCAGGTGGCCGCCGTGGGCCAGGTCCATGCCCAGGATGGTGTCGCCGGGCTTCAGGGCCGCGAAGTAGACGCCCATGTTGGCCTGGCTGCCGGAATGGGGCTGGACGTTGGCGTGGTCGGCCCCGAAGAGCTCCTTGGCGCGCTCGCGGGCGAGGTTCTCGGAGACGTCGACGAACTCGCAGCCGCCGTAATAGCGCTTGCCCGGATAGCCTTCGGCGTATTTGTTGGTCAGTACGGAGCCGACCGCCTCCATGACGGCGGGCGAGGTGTAGTTCTCGCTGGCGATCAGCTCGAGGTTCTCGCGCTGGCGGCGCGCTTCGCTCTCCATCGCGTTCCAGAGCGCGGGGTCGAGGTCCTTGAGGGCCATGGTTCCTCCAGATTTTCGTGGGAAGCCGGCCGCGTCGGGCAGGTCCCGCGCGTCATGCGCGGCGCCTCCCGATCGCGATGCGCGCGGCTGGCGCGCGGCTTGCCGCTCCAGCTTACAGGCATTTCCGGAATCCCGCCAGAGCCAAACGGACAACGGGGCCGCAGCGCCGCGGTCTCGGCGTCCCGCGGCCCCCTCGGTTCCGGAGCATCCGGCGCGCTCCGCCCTCAGTAGATGCCCGTGACCCCGAGCTCGCTCCAGAACGAAGTCCACTCCTCGATGGCGCCCGAGGCTTCCTCGTAGCGGTTCTGGAGGCTGTGCACGCGCTCGCGCACCGCGACCCGGCCGCCGGGCGAGACCGGCGCATAATCGGGCGCGCCGCGCGAGAAGGCGACGTGGCGGTTGTCGAGGCCGCAGAAGTAGCGGCTGCGGTCCGGGAAGGGTACGGCGAAGCCGCTGAGATTCCCGCCGGCTCCCAGGAAGGGGTCGAGGGGAATCCAGCCCAGGCCGTGGATCCAGAACTCGACCCAGTAGTGCCGCGTAGCCTGGCTCGAGCTCACCAGGTAGCCGGAGACGGGCAGCGCGGGAACGCCCGAGGCACGGAGCAGGGCCGTCATGGCGATCGCGAAGGCGTAGGAATCGCCCCGCCCGCCGTCGAGCAGGTCGAGGGGATCCTCGGGTCCCGCCTTGCCGGCCGCTTCGGGCTTCCATTCGGCGACGGCAAGGTCCCACGCCGCCTTCGCGAGCCTGTAGGGGTTCCGCTCGCCCTCGCCGATCCGGCCGGCGAGGGCCCGGACCCGCGGGCTGTCCGAGGCAACGAGGCGGTCGGGGGAGGTCCAACGCGCCACCAGGGCAGGGGCGGGCGACGGCAGCTCCCGGATGCGCTCCGGCCGGACCTCGACCTCGACGGCATGGACCTGGAGGCTGAAGGCCTGGTAGACGGTCTCGACGCGGCCGCCCTGGAGATCCCTGAGCCGTACCAGGTCGACGCCGCGCGGGCTCGCGCTTTCCGGCTCCCGCGTGCGCGAGACGATGCGCACCTGCCGTTGCGACGCGGATTCGACGGGCCGCGGGATCCAGAGCCAGAGGTCGTTGGGTCCCGAGGATTTGACCCTCGAGACCTGGACGAAGTACGAGAGCGCGTAGGTCCGCTTGTCGCCGTAGGTCTTGACGCCCGGCATGTCGGCGATCTGGAAGTAGAGGGGCTCGCTCGAGCCTGCGTCGCTCCGCACGACCAGGCCGCCGGAAGCCGCCCCGTCGGGCACCCTGACGCTGATTTCGCGGTCGGACCAGGATTCGTAGCCGCCCTCGGTTTCGGAGACGGCGATAGCCGCGCCCGCGTCGTCCGAGGCGGCGGCCGGGCTCGACCAGGCGAACAGGACCTCCGAAGAGCCGCGGGTCGCCCCGAAGTTGCTGCCCCGAATGGTCACGAGCCCTCCGACCGGCGCGGCGGCCGTGGACAGCGACTCGATGCGGGGAGCGGTGCCCGCGCCCGTGGCCGCGCCGGGACGTTCGGGAAGCCGGTCGCGGTTCATGAAGAAGCGGGCGTTCGAGCGGCCGCCCGGGGTCACGACGCGGACCAGCCCGGAATCCACCACGAGCGGCAGGCGGGCGACGATGACCCCGTCATTCCAGGAAAGGTAGCTCGACTCCGTCGGGGACACCCCGGCTATCTCGAGCCGGCCCTCGCCCCGCTCTCCGCCGAAGTTGCGGCCCACCACCCGCACGACGCCGCCGGGTTCGCCCACGGCCGGATCCAGCGAGAGTATGACCGGCTTGCGGGCCTCCCTCCAGGCCACGAAACCGGCGGCACCGAGTATCGCGACGAGGGAAAGCAGGACCGCCGCGGTCCTGCGGCCGCGGCGACCCCGCCGGATCGGTTCCAGGCCGTCAGACATCACGGCGAGGGCTTGGCTTCCGGCGCCGGCGCTCCGGGGGCCGGATCCTTGGTCTTCTCGGGGTCTCCGGTCGCCTCGGCGTCCCTGGCCGCCTCGACCGTGATGGCGACCGCGATGGGAGCCGGACCCTTTCCCTCGATGCCGAGGGGATAGAACCAGATCTTCTCGCCGAACGCGACGGGGAAGGTGTTCAAGGTCGTCTGGTAGCGGACGCTCGAGGACGCGTCCTTGATCCAGACCTGCCCCTGGGTGACCAGCATGAGGCGCCCGGTCTCGCCCTGGTACGGGGTGAGCTGGATGTAGACGATGAGGTCGCTCGAGACCAGGCGGATGCCGATGGGCGTGCCCGGAATCGTGAATTTGACCGACCGGTCCTCCCAGGGCTCGGCGTCCGGCCTGAGGACCGTGGTGTGCACGCGGACCGCCAGGGCCTTGTCGCGGAAGGCTTCGGGAATGTCGGTAATGGCGTCCTGGGCGGACGCCGCGGCCGCTGACAGCGCGAGGGCCGCGGCCAGCAGGGCCATGGCGCGCGCGGGGCGGATGGACCGGGCGAAACTCACGGATACACCTCTTCCGAACCCGATTTCATCATGACCGGCTTGCCGGCCGGCAAGCCCTGGCCCGCGCTGGGCGGCAGCTGGATGGTGATGGAGAGCGACGCGTCCTGGGCCTCGAGATAGCGGATGATGGAATCGAAGCCCGCGCCCTCGGCGAGGGCGGGCTGGATTTCCTGCGCCGCGAAGGCGGCCATGCGGAGCTGGCCACTCTCCCGGTAAGCGCTGGCCGCAAGGGTGCCGAGCACGGCGACCGCGAGCGCGGCGGCGAGCGCCAGCGGAAGCGGCACTTCGAGCCTGAGCTTCCACAGGGCCGGTTTCCGCGCTTCGGCGGAGCGCGAGGCGAGGCGGGCCCACACCGCCTCGCGGGCCGCTTCGACATCGGGTTCAGGCACGGAGGCGAAGACGTGGCCGGCTGAGCGCATCCGCGCGGCCAGGTTGGCGCACGCGGGGCAGGACTCGAGGTGGGCAGCGACACGCGAGGACCAGGGCGCGGGCACTTCCCCGTCGACGAACGCCGAGATGATGGATGGATCAGGATGCGCCATGGCCGTCCTCCGTCATGAGCGAGAGCAGGGCCTCGCGGGCCCTGAAGACGCGAACCTTCACGTTCCCCTCGGTGATGCCGAGGACCCTTCCGATTTCCCGGTACGAGAGCAGCGCGTACTCCTTGAGCACGAGCACCGCGCGGAGCTTTTCCGGCAGCAGCGCCAGCTTGGCCTGCACTTCCGCCCCCGCCTCGGCCTTGATGGCCACGGCCTCGGCGGACTCGGACTCCTCGCGCGATTCGCGCCAGTAGCGTTCGTAGGCGCGAGCCTCGCGTCCGCGGCGCTTGGCGACGTTGAGCGCGTTGTTCTTGACCACGCGGATCAGCCAGAATTTGGCGTCGTCGGGGCTCGGGAAGGGTATCCGCTTTTCCACGAGGCGGGCGAACGAATCGTGCACGATGTCCTCCGCGCTCCCCTCGTCGCCGACGATGCGCCAGGCCACCCTGAAGAGCATCGTGAAGTTGCGGTCGTAGAGCTCCCGGAGCTCCTTGGGCCCGAGGCCCTCACTGCTTGCAAACAAACCGTCCGCCTCCCGGTTACGGCGCCCGGCCGGACAGGGTCCAGGTCGTGCCGGAGGGCGAATCGCGGAGCTCGACGCCGAGCCCGGCGATCTCGGCGCGGAGGGCGTCCGCGCGGGCGTAGTCCTTCGCCTTCTTGGCCTCCGCGCGCGCGGCGACCAGGGCCTCGACCTTCGCGGCCAGCGCGGGGTCGACGGCGGGCGCCTTCCGTTCGAGCGCGCCGAGGGCGAGGCCGAGCACTGAGTCCATCGCGAGCGCGGCGCCGAGCGCTTCCTCGGGCGGAATGGCGCCGTCCTTGAGCAGCCCCCAGAGCTCGGCGAGCGCGCGCGGCGTCGAAAGGTCGTCCTCCATGGCCGCGCGGAACGCGTCGAGGCGGGCCTTCGCCGCGGTGCCGAGGGCGTCGGCCGGAACGGGCGCGGCGGCCCTGTCGCGCAGGGCGAGCACGCGCTCGCGGAGCCCCGAGAGGGCGGCGCGGGCGCCGTCGAGCGCCTCCCAGGTGAAGGCGGCCTGCGAGCGGTAGTGCGAGCCGAGCAGGAAGTAGCGGTAGTCGAGCGGGTCGTAGCCCTTGTCGACGAGGGTCTGCACCGTGAGCACCTCGCCCGAGGACTTGGACATCTTGAGCTTGCCGAGCGTGAGCCATTCGTTGTGGAGCCAGTAGTTCACCCACCTCTTGCCGGTGGCCGCCTCGGACTGGGCGATCTCGTTGGTGTGGTGGATCGGGATGTGCTCGATGCCGCCTGCGTGGATGTCGAAGCTCTCCCCCAGGTACTTCATGCTCATGGCCGAGCACTCGAGGTGCCAGCCGGGGTAGCCGCGGCCCCAGGGGCTGTCCCAGGTCAGGGCCTGGCCCTCGAACTTGCTCTTGGTGAACCAGAGCACGAAGTCGGCGTGGTGCTTCTTGTTGGGGTCGACTTCGACGCGCGCGCCGGCCTTGAGCTCCTCGAGGTCGATGCGGGCAAGCTCGCCGTAGCGGGGGAATTTCGAGACGTCGAAGTAGAGGTTGCCGCCGGCGGAATAGGTGTAGCCCTTCGCCTCGATGCGCCTGACCAGCTCGATCATTTCGCCGATGTGCTCGGTGGCCGGGCAGACCACGGTCGGCCGCGCGACGTTGAGGCGCTCCGTGTCGCGGAAGAAGGCCGCGGTGTAGAAGGCGGCGATCTCGAGGACGCCCTTGTGCAGCTCCTCGGCGCTCTTGACCATCTTGTCCTCGCCCTCGTCGGCGTCGTCCGAGAGGTGGCCGACGTCCGTGACGTTCATGACGTGCGTCACCTCGTAGCCGAGCGAGCGGAGGAAGCGCACCAGGACGTCGTGCACGACATAGGGCCGCATGTTGCCGAGATGGGCGTACTTGTAGACGGTGGGGCCGCAGCCGTAGAGACCGACCTTGCCGGGAACGAGGGGGCGGAACTCCTGGAGCTCGCGCCCGAGGGTGTTGAACAGCTTGAGCGGCATTGGTCCTCCGGGGCGGTGCGTTGCGGCGCTCGCGGGCTTCGGGCTATGCTCGCGGACGCCATGGCAACGGTACGGGAATTCCTCGAGAAAATCAATATCGACGCGGCGCTCGCCTTCGACGAGCCGCTTTCCGCCCACACCACCTTCCGCGTCGGCGGGCCGGCGGACGCCTGGGTCGAGCCGCGGACGGAAGAGGCGCTCGCGGCTCTCGTCGCGGCGCTGCGCGCTTCGGGCCTGCCCTGGGTCACGCTCGGCGGCGGCGCCAACGTGCTCGCCTCCGACTCGGGCTTCCGCGGCGTCGTCGTCTCGACGCGCGGCCTCGCCTCGATACGGCGCGACGGGAACCTGCTCCACGCCGGGGCCGGCACCCGCGTCACGGAGCTCGTGGCCTCGGCCATAGGCGCCTCGCTCGCGGGGCTCGAATTCGCGGCGGGACTGCCGGGCTCGGTCGGCGGCGCCGTGTACATGAACGCGCGCTGCTATGACCGGGAGTTCGCCGAGGTCCTTTCTACCGTGCGCCGCCTCGACGCCGACGGCTCGATCCGCGAGGAAGCCATCGAACGGGGCGAATGGGCCTACAAGCGCACCCCCTTCATGGCCGGCGGCGCGCAGGAAGCTTCCATCGTTCTCGGCGCCTCGTTCCGCCTCGAGCCCGGCGACGCCTCGGCGCTCGCGGCCCGAGCGCGGGAGCTCGAGGCCGACCGCCGCGCCAAGGGCCATTTCGACCATCCGTGCGCAGGCTCGATGTTCAAGAACGACCGCGCCTTCGGCCGTCCCTCGGGCAAGATCCTCGACGAGCTCGGCTTCCGCGGCCGCCGCGTCGGCGACGCCGCCGTCTCCGAAAAGCACGCGAACATCTTCGTGAACCTCGGGAAGGCGCGAGCCGCCGACATGAAGGCCCTGGTCGACTCCGCCCGCGCCGCCGCCCTCGAAGCCTACGGCTTCGTCCTCGAACCCGAAGTGGTCTTCCTCGGAGACTTCCCCGACTGAATCCGACGCCGAGGCGCCGAGAAGCAGGTACGGGGCAACGGGCAGGATGACCTGGCATAAAGGAGGAGGCGGGGCATCGACCCCGCCTCTTCCTTCATATTCCCGACGCCCCGGCGTCTGCGTCGTCCTGGCCTTATTTCTTGATGAGGATGAACTCCACGCGGCGGTTCTTCCAGCGGTTCTCGGCGTCGCGGAAATCCACGACGGGCGCCGAAGAGCCGAGGCCCGCCACCGAGAGGCGCCGCGGGTCGACGCCGTACTCGACGAGCAGGCGGCGCACCGAATCGGCGCGCGCGGTCGAGAGCGGTATCAGCGTCTCGCGCTCCTCGCGATCGATGGCCGCCGCTCCCGCGCCCGTCATCTTGGCTATCGAGTTGGCGTGGCCTTCGATGCGGATCTCGTAGTCGCGGAAGCGGTTCAGGATGATGGCGATGCGCTTGAGCACCTGGGTGTTGCGGTCGACCGTGTCCGAGGCGAGCCCGGTGAATCCGGAACCGTTGGACTGGAATACGATCGAGGGCACCTTGATCTTGAGCCGGTCGCCCTCGCGGATCACGAGGACGTCGACCGCGACGCGGCCCTCGTGGCGGGTGGTGTTGCCCCACTCGTCCGTCACCGTGATGACGTAGGGGTAGTCGGTGGCCGCCTCCACGAGCTCGCCCTTCGAAGAGCGGCCGTCCCACACGAGGCGCTCCTTGGGCGAGCCTTCGCCCCCGAAGCCCGCGAACACGCGGCGCCTGGTGGCGTCGTCGATGTTCTCCTCGAGGATGTCGAGCTTCCAGCTCTTGACGGCCGACAGGTCGCGGGCTTCGATGCCGAACACGAGCTCGTCGTCGACGCCGTCGTTGTCCGGGCTGAACATCGCGGGCGTGGCGGTGACGCGGAGCCGCGGCCCCTCGGCGTCGACCGCGATCGGGCCGACGCGGGCCTCCGGCTTGTCGCCCTTCGCGTAGACCGCCGTGAAGACCGCGCTCATGAGGCCCTCGCGCGTCGAGCCGTCGTCCAGCTTGCCGTCCCAGACGATCTCTTTCGGGACCGTGGCGCCCGTTCCCTTCCAGGTCTTGCGGGCGGTTCCGCCCTCGTCGAGCAGGGCGAGGCTCCAGGACTCGATGCCGTCCGCGAGGCGCACGATGGGCGCGAATTTCAGGTCGTCGGCCACGCCGTCGCCGTTGGGCGAGATGCCCATGCGGCTGGCGG
>JAKLEE010000190.1 GCA_022703215.1 Spirochaetota bacterium
GGCGCGCGTGAAGCGCCGCGAGAGCACGAGATCCTGGGCCAGGATGAAGATCACGAGCGAGAAGGGGATCAGGTCGGCGGTCGGGAACGAGAAGGACGAGTAGGCCATGTCGTTCATCGCCGCGAGGCCCAGCTGGATGCCCGCCACCAGCAGCACGAGGCCGCCCGGCTTCTTGCGGATGGCGGCGCGGAGCAGCACGAAGACCAGGGTGGCCAGCAGGACGACCCACGCGACGGCGTAGAACCAGAAGATGCTGCGCGTCAGCGTCGCCAGCGGGGCGAACGCCAGCAACAGGAGGAAGGGCGACACCGGAGCGAGCAGGAGCGCCGGCAGCCGGAACCCGGGCGCCTCGTCGCGGAACAGGAAGATGAAGAAGAGGACGCCGACGGGCAAGGAGAGGAAGGCCGTGGCGTACTCGATGCGGACGATGGCCTCGAAGCCGAGCGAGGGGAAGATGTCGACGGCGACGTACTCGCCCGTCACCAGGGTGCGGACGGCCACGAGGGCGGCGAAGAGCGAGAAGTAGAGGTAGCTGCGCTCCTTGCGGCGATGCAGGAAGAGGATCATCGCGTGCACCGACATGGCGGCGAGCCCGCACGCGAGGCCGAGGGAGTACGCGTCGCGGAAGCGCTTGGCGCCGATCAGGGCCTCGGCGCGGCCGAGGGCGAAGGCGCGCCACATGCCGCCCTCGCGGTACTCGTGGTTGGAGATCCGGACCACCAGCTCGACGCGGCCGTCCTCCGCCACGGGCAGCTCGACGGCCGCGGGCCGGTACGCGGCGACAGCCGCGGCCGCCGCGAGCGCGGGCTTTCCTCCCGACGCGAGGAGCTCCCCGTTGGCGTAGACCTCGAAGGCCGTCGCGATGGTGGTGAAGCGCAGGGCGAGCGCGCCCACGCCGGGCCGGACCCGCACGAGCAGGCGGTAGGTGCCGCCGCCCCGGCCTTCGACGCCGCCCGCGTCGTCGTCGCGCCAGCGGTCCGGCACCCCGCGCGGCCTGAAGTCTCCGGCGGCGTCCCCGCTCCCGAAGGCGCCGTCCGGATCCACGAAGCGCCCCGCGGCGAATTCCCACTCGCCCGCGAGCGCGACCGGACCCTCGTCGAAATTCCATCCGCGCAGGTCGAGCACCCCGCCCGAGGCCCGCGGCGCGTCCGCCCGCTTGCCCGGCGCGCACTCGATGGCCAGCAGGGCGAGCGCGAGCGCCGCGAGCGCTGGCAGGGTGACTGACACGTGACGCCGGAAGGACATGGTCAGCAGTATAGCGCACGAAGGCGCGCCCTGCCGCCCGCGGGTCCCGCGTTCGCGCGAACCATCGTGCCGGGTGGAGAAGGCCGATGGGGAAAGGGTTCTCGCGGGCAGGGAGGGATCGCGATGCGGGAGGAGGTGTATTTTTTTAAAGGGAAGGAAGGGCCCGGGAGGGGAACCGATAGGTTCCTCTCCCGGACGAATCCCCTGATTTGATTATCGAGCGCTCAGGGCCTTCCGGAACCTTATGCCCACCTGACCAAGCCCGGTATGAACGGGTGCGCCAGCTTGTCGTGCTTGGGCAGGATTCGCGCGGAGTAGCCCTGCTGGCCGGTGCGCGTGCAGACCACGGTGGCGGTGTACTCGACGAACTCGCCGGCCTTTTTCACGGCCTTCATCGGGATGCGCTCGGCGTCCACGATGGCGCCCTGGCTCGAGACGGCGCCGTGGTAGAGCTCCACCTCGACCTCGTCGCTCGAGAGCGCGCCGAGCTTGACCTTCGCGCTCGCGGTCACCTTGTCGCCGCGCTCCATGATGGGCTTCGCGTCGGTGGCAAGCTCGGGGATGGCGACGCCGGGCCACTCGCGGTAGACCTTGTCGAGGTAGGCCGCCGTGTCCTTCGCGTCGAGGAACTTGCCCTTGGCGAGCTCGCGGTAATTGTCGAGCGCGGGGTAGTAGAACTTCTCGGAGTACTCCATGAGCATGCGGTGGCTCGCGAACTGCTTGCCGACCTCGCGCATGGAGTTCTTCATCAGCTTGATCCAGCCGCGGGGCAGGCCGTCGCGGCCGCGCTCGTAGAAGGTCGGGATGACCTCGCTCTCGAGGATGTCGTAGAGCGCCTTCGACTCGATCTCGTCCTGCAGGTCCTCGTCGGTGTACTGCTCGCCCTTGCCGATGGCCCAGCCGATCTCGGGGGTGTAGGCCTCGGCCCACCAGCCGTCGAGCACCGAGCAGTTGAGCACGCCGTTCATGCCGGCCTTCATGCCGCTGGTGCCGGAGGCCTCGAGGGGGCGGCGCGGGGTGTTGAGCCAGACGTCGGAGCCGGACACCAGGTAGCGGGCCATGGTCATGTCGTAGTCGTCGAGGAACACGATGCGGCTGCCCACGTCGGAGCGGCGCGAGAAGTGCACGAGCTCCTTGATCAGCTCCTTGCCCGCGAGGTCGTGCGGGTGCGCCTTGCCGGCGAAAATGAGCTGGATCGGCCGCTCCCGGTCGGAGAGCAGCTTGAGCAGGCGGTCCGGATCCGACAGGAGCAGGGCGCCGCGCTTGTAGGTGGCGAAGCGCCGCGCGAACGAGAGCGTCAGGGTGTAGGGCGAGAGCGCGTCCTCCGCGCGTACGAGGCCCATGTCGCTCGCGCCCATGCGCTTGAGCTGCTTGCGCAGGCGGTCGCGGGCGAACACCACGAGGCGCTCGCGGCGGCGCTCGTGGGTGCGCCAGAGCTCCTCGTCGGACACGCGGTCGATGCGGTCCCAGATGTCGAGGTTGGTCGGCTCCTCGAGGAAGCGCGGGCCGAAGTAGCGGTCCAGCAGCTCGAGGAGGCCGTGGTTGATCCAGGTGCGCGGATGCACGCCGTTCGTGACGTGGCCGATCGGCACCTCGTCGAGGGGCAGGCCGGCCCAGAGGCCCTTCCACATGTCGCGCGAGACGACGCCGTGCAGGTCCGCGACGCCGTTCGAGTAGGCGGAGAGCTTGAGCGCCAGCACCGTCATGCAGAAGGGCTCGCTCATGTCCTCGGGCCGCTCGCGGCCGAGCGCCAGGAACTCGTGCCATTCGAGGCCCAGGTCCTGGGCCCAGGTCCGGAAGTACTTCTCCATCAGGTCGATGCCGAAGCGCTCGTTGCCGGCGGGTACGGGGGTGTGCGTGGTGAAGAGGTGGGTCGGCCAGACGGCCTGGGCCGCCTCGCGGAAGCTGAAGCCGTCGTTCCGCATGTGCTCGCGGATGCGCTCGAGCGCCAGGAAGGCCGAGTGGCCCTCGTTCATGTGCGCCACGCCGATGTCGATGCCGAGCGCGCGGAGGGCGCGGATACCGCCCACGCCGAGCAGCAGCTCCTGGCGGATGCGGTTCTCCTTGTCGCCGCCGTAGAGGGTGGCGGTTATCAGGCGGTTCTCGGCCGTGTTGTCGTCGATGTTGGTGTCGAGCAGGTACAGCGAAGAGCGACCGATCTTCGCCTCCCAGACCTGGGCCACGACGATCTGCCCCGCCATCTCGACCGAGATCTTGACCGCCTCGCCCTTGGCGTCCAGGCAGCGGTGCACGGGCATGTTGTACCAGTCGTTCTCGGGGTAGGACTCCTGCTGGAAGCCGTCGGCGTTCAGGTACTGCTGGAAATAGCCCTGCCGGTACAGGAGCCCGACGCCCACCAGGGGCAGGCCGATGTCGGAGCTCGTCTTCATGTGGTCGCCCGACAGGATGCCGAGGCCGCCCGAGTAGATGGGCAGCGAGACGTCGAGGCCGTACTCCATGGAGAAGTAGGCGATCATCTCCTTGCCCTTGCCCTTGTGCCAGGTCTCGCCCTTCTTGTAGCGCCCGAAGGCTGCCGCCACCTCGTCGAGGGCCGCCAGGAAGGAATCATCCTTGGCCAGCTCCTCGTAGCGGTCCTGGCTGACCATGCCGAGCATGCGCGCGGGGTTCTGGCGGCTCTGGAGCCAGACCTCGTAGTCGAGGCGGATGAAGAGCATCACCGCGTCGAAATTCCAGGACAGCCAGAGGTTGTGCGCGATCTCCTCGAGCGCCTTGAGGCGCGCGGGAATCTTCGGCTTCACGGTATGGGCGATTATCTTCATTGGGGAACCCCTCTCGGGACGATGGTTGGCCGCTCATGCGGCGCTTTGAAGCGTAAAGTAAAACCGGTTTAGCTGTCAATCGACAGACAGAAAACGATTTCGGCGCCGATCCGTACGGGCAAAAGTATGGAAGAACAGCCCGCGGTTTTCCAGCTCGCTCCACCCGCCCCGAGGCGCGGCGTCCGTCTTCACGGATGGGGCGCCGGTTTCGCGTCGGGCGTCGGATGCGGGCGGGGCGAGGCTCCCTCCCGCGCCGGAAGCGGCCGGGAGGGACGGGAGCGGGAGCGGGAGCGGGAGCGGTGGAAAGCGCCTATTCTTGAGTGCCGCGCCTGCCCCCGAAGAGCCTGCCGAAGAGGCCCGTCTTGGGTTCGTCGCGGACGGGTTCGCGCGCGGGGCCGGCCGGAGCCGATGCGCCCGCGCCGTTCGGGCCGGAAGCCCCGGAGGCGGGGTTCCGCCCGCCGGGCCGGCCGCCGCGCGGCTCGGCGTCAGGGCCGCGCCGCGGTCCCCCCTGACGCTTCCGGGCGCCGGCTCCGCCCTTGCCGGCTTTCGCGGAGCCGTACTTTTCGCGGTAGAGCCTGAGCCGCTCCTCCATGGGCAGGGCGTAGGGGTCGGCACCTTCGAGGGCTCCGGAACCGGAACCGCCGGAACCGCGCCGTTCCTGGCCGCGCCTCGCGTTCGCCGCTCCTCCGCCCCGGTTCGCCTTGTCCGGGTTGCCGCCCTTTCCGCGGCGGCCCTGGCCGCGGCCGCTTCCGGAGCCGCCGTTCCTGGCTTCGCCGTTCCCGGCATCGCCGTTCCCGGAGCGGGATTCCCCGGAGCCCCGGGCCGCGCGCTCCGGTTTCGCCGGAACCGGGCTTCCCCCGGCTTCGCGAGTATTTCCGCGGCCGCGCTTCCTGCGCTTCCGGCCGGCGCTTTCGCCCGGCTGGCCGTCGCCCGGGCGTCCGCCGGCGGGCCGCGCCGCGCCGCCCGCCGCGGGCCGGGTCGGCGCCTCGGTTGGCATCTGCCCGGTGATGGCGGAAATGCCGGCGCGGATGGCAGCGGCCGCCAGGGGGTCGGGACC
>JAKLEE010000191.1 GCA_022703215.1 Spirochaetota bacterium
TGGGCGATGCAGAACATCAGCATGACCGCCGAAAGCAGGGAGGCGAAGGGAACGCCGGCCACCGCCAGGCCGATGCCGCCGAGCCAGTCGCGGTAGAGCTCCTCGGGAAGCGCGCGCTCCTCCATCGTCCCGGACCCGAGATCCACGACCAGCACCTTGCCCATGCACGCCTTCATCGAGGCCTCCTCTGATTCTCCATTCAACCGCCCGGCAGGAGCCCGACGAAGCCGACCGTGTCCCCGTCGCGGAGCTTCGTCCGGAGCGAAGCCCGGCGCCAGTTCACCATGCACAGCAGGGCGGCGAGCGGCCTGAGTGGCACCCGGAGCGTCGCGAACAGCTCGCCCAGGGTGGCACCTTCCGGCAGCGTCACGAAGCCGTCGGAATCGATGGCGGCCGGATCGGCGAGCGGCGGCGCATACACCCGGACCTTCACTGACTCGTTCCCCCGTGCGCCGAACAGTAAGGCAGCGGGGCCTCAAGGTCAACCGCGGGAAACGCCTGCGGGAGCTCGCCTGTTCCGATGGCGTGGAGCGTTGCGTCCGCGCTCGGGCCTGCGCTACCATGGTCGCGCGGGGGAGGCGAATATGGAAGAACTGAAGCCCGGGCTCACGGGCGAACGCAGCCTGGTCGTCGCGAAGGAGCACACCGCGAGCCACCTGGGCTCCGGCGGCGTGGCGGTCTACGCGACGCCGATGATGATCCTGCACATGGAGGAAGCGGCGCTGTCCGCCGTCGATCCGCTCCTGCCGCCCGGCAAGGCGACCGTGGGCTATCATCTCGACGTCAAGCACCTGGCCGCCACGCCCGTCGGCATGCGCGTCACGGCGAAGGCGGTCCTGGTCGCGGTGGACGGCAAGATGCTGAGCTTCAGGGTCGAGTGCTTCGACGAACTGGAAAAGGTGGGCGAGGGAACGCACGTCCGGGCGGTCATCGACGCGGCCAGGTTCGCAGAAAAGGTGGCCGCCAAAGGGTCGGCCAGATGAACCCCAGGATTCCCGCCGATCTCGCCTCAGGGGCGCTCGCGCTCTGGCTCGCCGCCGCGTACGTCGCCTTCATCGCGCTCCGGGGGCTGCCGTCGAACGACCGACCGGGCAGGCTGGGACCCGACCGCGTCCTCGCTTCGCGCATCGCCTTCTTTCTGGCGTTCTACCTGGTCCCGGGAATCGCCTACCGGCTCCTGGGGCTTCGCCTGCCCGGCATCGAGACGCACGGCCTCGGGAACCCCGACGAATGGGCCCTGCCGCTCGTCGGGATCGTGGTGGCGGCATTCGGCGTCGGCTTCCTCGCCCGCAAATCGCCCGCGGACCTCGCCAATTATCCGCAGTACGTACCCCGGCCGGACTTTCCCCGGCCCGCCGCCCTCGCCAACGAGCTCGGCAGCTGGGCGCTCTACCTCTGGGCCTACGAGTTCGCCTTCCGCGGCATGCTGCTCTCCATGCTCCTGAGCGCGGGACCGGCGACGGCGGTTGCCGTCCAGACCGGGCTCTACGCCTTCGCGCACCTGCCCAAGAACTCGAAGGAAGCCGCGGCGGCCCTGCTCTTCGGCGTCGCGGCCTCCCTCATGACCCTCGGATGGGGAAGCGTCGTTCCGGCCTTCGTCGCGCACCTGGCGCTCGCTCTGGGCAACGACCTCTCGTGCGCGCTGAAGAATCCGCGGCTGTCGGGCGACGCGAAGACCTGAGTCGGCCCGGCCCGGCACGGCGAGAGGGCTTGGAGCGGTGCCGGGGCGCTACTCGACGCCGAGGCCGCGGTCGCGGCGCCAGGCGGCGGCAGCCTCGAAAAGGCCTTCGCGTATGCCTCGGGCAGGCGCGAAGCCGAGCAGGCGTTTGGCGAGCGAGGAATCGAACACGTACTCGACGGTCGATCGGTCCACGCGGTAGCGCGTGAGGGCCGGCTCTTTCTTTGATCCGACGAAGCGGCAGGCGGCTTCGAGCGCGGACGCGGCGAGCCGCGCGATCGGCGCCGGCAAGCGCATCGGGCGCCCCGTCGCTCCCGCCGCCTCGTACACCAGGGCCGCGAGTTCGCGCCACGCGATCGATTCGTCGCCGACCGTGTCGAAGGCGCGTCCGTGGGCTTCGGGCGAATCGAGCGCCGCCGCGAGCGCGGAGCAGGCGTCATCGACGTGGATCATCGAGGTACGGTTCCCGCCGTCGCCAATCCAGCCGAAATGCCCGGCCTTCGCGGCGTCGAGCATGCGGTAGGTGCTGCCCTCGTCGCCCGGACCGTATACCCAGCCGAGCCGGACGCAGCTCGTTTCGAAACCCTTCCTGTCCATGGCGAGCACGGCGCGTTCGGCTTCGAGCTTGGAGCGCGCGTACGCGTGGCGAAGGGGATGGTACCAGGGACCCGACTCGTCGCTGCCGCGATGGGGACCGAAGCCGTGCACGGAAATCGAACCGACCAGCACGAAGCGCGAGCCGCCCGCGGCCTCCACGGCCCGCGCGGTCCGGATCGCGGCGTCCACATTGGCGGCGCGGAAGGCGGCGTCGCTGCCCCAGTCGCTCGCGAGCGCGGCGGCGTGGACGCAGGCCCGGACGCCGCTGGCGACCCGCGCCGCGCCTTCCTCGGTGGAAAGATCGGCGCGGACGAGCTCGACGCCGGAAGCCGCCAGCGCGGCGAGGCGCGGGGGAGCTTCCGCGCGGCGGTACGCAGCGCGCACCGCGACGCCCCTGCGCGCGAGCAGGGCGACGAGCGCGCCGCCCACGAAGCCCGAGGCGCCCGTCACGAGGACGGGACCCTTCACAGCATGCCCCGCGCCCGGAACCAGTCTCGCGCTGCGGCGATGCCCTCGGCGACCGGCCGGATGGCATAGCCGAGCTCCGCGACGGCCTTGGCCGAGCTGTAGTACTGGCCTTCGCACGAGATGCGGGCCATGGGCAGGCTCACCTTCGGGGCCCTGCCCGTCAGGGCCGCGAAGGCGCTTCCGAAGGCGCCGAAGGCGAGCACCGCGGGTGCAGGCAGGCGCAGCCGGGGCGGGCGGGTGCCGCAGACGCGGGCGATGAGCGCGAAGGCTTCGGCGTACGAGAGGTTCTCGCCGCCGAGTATGTAGCATTGCCCGGGACGCCCGCGTTCGAGCGCGGCGACGATGCCCGAGGCCACGTCGCGGACGTCGGCGAAGCAGCGGCCGCCCGGAGCGCTGCCCGGCACCCTGCCGCGCGCCACCTGCATGAGCAGCTCGCCCGAGCCGGGCTTCGAATCGAAGGGACCGAACATGAAGGTCGGGTTAGCGACGACGAGATCGAAACCGTCCCGGTTCAGCGCGAGCAGGCTGTCCTGCGCCGCGCGCTTGGAATCCTGGTAGTCGAGGCCGAAGCGACCCGCGTCGTACGGGCCGCGCTCGTCGCCGGGCGCGTCTTTCGTCCCGGCGGCGAAGGAGTTGGCGGTGCCCACGTGGACGAAGCGGCGGACGCCCGCCTCGCGGGCGGCCTTGGCGAGGGCGAGCGCCAGGTCGTGATTGAGGGCCCGCTGGCTCGGATCGCGCGAAGGCCAGACCGCGGTGGACGCGACCGTGTGGACCACCGCGCCGACGCCCGCCAGCAGGGACGGAAAGGCCGCGCTGTCGGCCAGGTCCGCCCGGACGATTTCGACCGGAACGCCGTCGAGCGTGCCGACTTCCCGTCCCGGCTGGAGCAGGGCCCGGACGCGGAAGCCGCGCGCGACCAGCGCGCGGGACAGGTTGGCGCCCAGGAAACCGTCGGCGCCGGTGAGCAGGACGGAAACGTCGGACGGTCGGAATTCCGTCATGCCGGAGCGGCGTCTTCGACCTGTTCGTCGGACAGATCCGCGCCGTCCCCGGGCGCCGTCCCGGCGCCTGCCGCGGCGTTGAGCCGCGAAAGGCTGCGGCCGAGCGCGACGAGCGTGGCATGGTTCGCCGAGCCCGCCTCGCGCACGCGCTCCGCCTCGGCCGAGAGGCCTTCCAGGCGCCCGCTCATGACGGCGATCGATTCCACGATGGCGCTGGCAGCCGCTTCCTGGGCCGCGAGCCCCGTCTCCACCTCGGCGACGCGCTCGACCACGGTGCCGACCGCCCCGCGCACCGCCTGCGAGGCGTTGACCGACTGGGTGGTGCCGCGGTTGATCTCGTCGGTGCCGCCGGAGAGCTCGGCGACACCCTGCGCGATCTCGCCGATGGCTTCGGACACCCGGTCGATCTCGGTGCGCACGACGTTGTAGGCGCGCGAGGCTTCGTCGTTGACGGACGACGCCTGGCCGATGGACTGGTTCACCGCGCCGAGCGTCTCGGCGATGATCTTGGCGTTGCGGGCGGTCTCGTCGGCCAGGGAGCGGATCTCCTCGGCGACCACCGCGAAACCGCCGCCGGCATCGCCCGCGTGCGCGGCCTCGATGGAGGCGTTCATGGCGAGCAGGCCCGTCTGGCTGGCCACCTTCTTGATGACCTTGACGATCTCGCCCGTGCTGGCCACGCGGCCGCGGAGCTCTTCCATGGCGGCGGTTACCCGGATTATGGCTTCCTGCCCGCGCGCCGCGTCCTCGGCGAGCGAGTGGATGGCGGACTGGCGCTCGCGCGCGATGCGGGAAATCGCCTCGATCGAGGCCGTCATCTCCACCACGGCGGCGCTCGTCTCCTCGACGACGGCCACCTGGTCGTTCACCGCGGAATCGGCCTCGGCGGCGGCGCCGGACATCGCCCGGGTGGCGGCTTCCAGCTTGCGGACCTCCGCCTGCAGGGCACCGAGCCGATCGTCGACGACGCGGTTGCTGCCGACGATCTCGTCGACGAGCCGGCTCGTGCGCTCGGCGCTGCCGGTCAGGCCTTCGCCCGCGTCGAGCCCGCGGCGCGCGTCAGCAAGCACGCCCGCGTAGACCTGCGAGCGGCGGCGCTCCTCGGCGGCCGCGGCGCGCGCGGTGGCGAGCGCGGCCCGGTTGCGCCGGGACACCTGCACGAGGACCGTGCCGCCGATGCCGAGCACGAAGGCCGAGACGAGGTAGTCGACGGGCTGGAAGAAGGCCGAGTCGCCGGCCGGCCGGGCCTTTATGAGGTACTGGAGGATGATGGCGGCGAAACCGATGCCGAGGCCGCCGACGGCGGGCGCCGAGGTGTTCGAAAC
>JAKLEE010000192.1 GCA_022703215.1 Spirochaetota bacterium
CCGCATGCACGACGCGCTGAAGACCCCGGCATTGTCGGTCGACCGCACGAGCGGCGAGACGCACCTGCGTCATCGCATCACGCCGGACGGCTTCTATCGCGGCAAGAAGGTCATCGACAAGCCGGTGGCCGAGCGACTCTCGGAGCCCCTGCTCCACCTGGTGCGGAACGCGGCGGATCACGGCGTCGAGTCGCCCGAGGAGCGGCGCGCCGCGGGCAAGCGCGAGGAGGCACTCGTACGCCTCTCCGCGCGCCGGGAGCCGGGCTACATCGAGCTCCGGGTCGAGGATGACGGCAGGGGAATCCCGCTCGAACGGGTGCGGGAGCGCGCCGTCGAGGCGGGCTACCTGGGGCCGAACGAGGCGGTGGGGCCGGAAGCCCTGCTCGAGCTGCTGTTCGAGCCGGGTTTCAGCCTGTCGGACAAGGTGACGCGCTGGTCGGGACGGGGTGTCGGACTCGACGCGGTGCGGGGCGCCGCCCGCGCCCTGCGCGGCGAAGTGCGCATCGAGAGCGCGGAGGGCAAGGGCTCGGTCTCCACGCTCCGCATCCCCGTTTCGCTCTCGCTGGTCGAAGGCTTCATCGCGAAGGCGGGGGAGTACAGCCTGCTCGTGCCCTTCGACACGGTAATCTCGTGCACGCGCTTCGCGGACTCCGGCCCGTACCGGGTCTTCCGCCAGCTCGAGGTGGGCGGCCGCCTGCTTTCGAGCGTGGACCTCTCGCGCCTCTACGAGCCCGGCGCCGACGCGGGGAACGGCGAGCGCGTCGTGGTGGCCGTCAAGTCGGCGCTGGGCGAGGCGGGTGTCCTGGTGGACGAGGTCGGCGAGACGATCACCGCCACGGTGCGGCCCGTCGACCGCCGCGAGGGCGAGGCCCCCGGCATAGCGGGTTCGGCCGTGCTCGGAGACGGACGGCTCCTCCTGGTGCTGGACGCCGAGGAAGTGTGCCGCATGGCCGCGGACCGCCGCGTCGCGGAGCAGTCCTGAACGGAACGCCGCGGTTCGCCGCGTATTGAGGGCGGCCTGGGCGCCGCCTGAACTGCTCGGCCCGCCGTCAGGCGGCGCGCGCTGATGCCCGCCGCCCAGCCGTTGCGGCAGGAGGGGAACGCGAGCGTGCCGGTGCCGGGGACGAGGGCGGCCGCCTTCCGGAGCGGATGGAGCCGCCGGGCTCGCGGCGGCCGAGTTGCCCTTCTTGACATAATAAAGGTAAAGCAGTACCATAATAACCAAGAAATTTAATTGAAGGGCGTGCCATCGCCGGAACGGGGTCTGTCCCCGCGGCGATGGGGTCAGTTCCCGCTGAAACGGGGCCTGTCCCGTGGAAACGAGGTCTGTCCCCGCGATGGGGCCCGGAGGTGAAAGATGAGCGAATTCCTTGCGAGGGAAACGGATAGGCAGGACGCACTCAAGGCGGTGATACGAAAGCTGCACGGGGGCGCCTCGGTGGACGAGGTGCGTCGCGAGTTCGCGAAGATCATCAAGGGCGTGGGGGCGGAGGAGATCGCCGCGATGGAGCAGGCCCTGGTCAACGAGGGCTTCCCGGTCTCGGAGATCCAGCGGCTTTGCGAGGTGCACGTCGAGGTGTTCCGTGCGGAGCTCGGCAAGGGGAAGAAGGCGGCCACGCTGCCGGGGCATCCGGTGCGGACCTTCCTCGAGGAGAACCACGAGGCGAGGAAGCGGACGCGCCTCATGCTGCGCGCCGCGCGCGCGTGGGCCTGGAGGGCGGACTCGTCGGAGCGGCTGACCGCCTTCCGCGAGTCGCTCGACGGACTCGAGCCGATCCTGCGGCACTACGAGCGCAAGGAGAACCAGCTCTTCCCCTGGCTCGAGAAGCACGGCTTCACCGGGCCCTCCAAGGTGATGTGGGGCAAGCACGACGAGATCCGCGCGGCGTTCAAGGAAGCGCGGGCGGTCGTGCAGGCTCCGGACGCGCGGAGGGCGCGCTCGGCCGCGCGCGACCTGGCTCGTCGCATCCGCGTGATGTTTTTCATGGAAGAGAGGATCCTCTACCCGAACGCGCTCGCGAAGCTCTCGGAGGCGGAATGGGCGCGGATCCGCATGGGCGAGGACGCCATCGGCTTCGCCTGGGTCAAGCCCGGGGCGGTCTGGGACGCGGCCCTGGTGCTGGCGCGCGAAAGCATGGCGGGTCGGGGCGCGGGCGCGACGCCGGCCTCGAGCTACGCGGCGGCCCGGGAAGGGGCTTCCGTGGGCGCGGCGGGATCCGCCGGGGCGAATGGAAGCGCGGCCGGTCCGAGCGAGGCGCCGCTTCCGGAGGGCGTCGACCTTTCCACCGGCCGCCTGCCCGTCGAGGTGCTCGACAAGATCCTGACCAGCCTGCCGGTCGACGTATCGTTCGTCGACGCGGACGACCGGGTGCTCTACTACTCGGACTCTCCGGAGCGCGTGTTCCCGCGGAGCCCGGCCATCATCGGGCGCGAGGTGAGGAACTGCCATCCGCCCAAGTCCGTGGCCGCGGTGGAGCGCATACTCGATGACTTCAGGAACAAGCGGCGCGACCGGGCCGACTTCTGGATCCGGATGGGGCCGCGCTTCGTGGTCATCCAGTACAAGCCGGTCTACGGCGCGAAGGGCGAGTACCTGGGCACGCTCGAGATGAGCATGGACGCTTCCTGGCTCCGCGGTCTCGAGGGAGAGAAGCGCCTGCTCGACTAGTCCGCGGCGCACCGCGTACCGCGCGCCGCGCGTCGGTCGGGCCCGCCGGGAAGGGAGGCGCACCGCGTACCGCGCGCCGCGCGTCGGTCGGGCCCGCCGGGAAGGGAAGGCGCTCAACGCGCTTCCCTTCCCCGCGCCCTTGCCGGCGCGACGCGAAGGATCGATAATTCGGCGCAGTGGCGACTGATACGCACCTGTGGCTCTCGACGGCGCTTCTGGCCGCTTCGGGAATTTCGATCTTCCTCGCGGGCTATGTCCTGCTCCAGCGCCGCGCGTGCTGTTCGGCGTCGATCGCCCTTTTGCTCGCCTCGAGCGCGGTTTTCGGCTTCGGCTACGCGCTGGAGCTGGGCTCGGGCACGCTGGAGTCGATGCTCCGCTGGATACGGCTCGAGTTCGTCGCGATTCCCTGGGTGCCTTATTTCTGGTTGCTCTTCGCCGCTGGCTACGCCAGGGGGCGGGCCCTGGGCCGGCTTCCGGCCGCGCTGCTGGCCTTGCCGCCCGCCATCGGCTCCGCGCTCGCGCTGGCCGGACGCGTGGTGCCCCTCGTGTTCGCGAAAGCCTGGGTTCGGAACGACGGACCCTTCCCGGTGTTCGGCTTCGAACCGGGGCCTTGGTTCTTCATCAATACGGCATGGACCGTCCTGGCACTTCTGGGCGGCTTCACCTTCCTGGGCGTCGCCTCGATCAAGGCCGCGCCGGGACTCAGGAAGCAGGCGCGCCTGGTGCTGGTCGCGGCCCTGGCGCCCGTGGCCGGGTACCTCGCCATGCTCGCGGATCTCGTGCCCTGGGGCCTCGATCCGACCCCGTTCACGCTGCTTCCGATCGGCGCGCTCTTCTCCCTCGAATACATGCGCATCAGGCTCTCGGGACTGGCGCCGGCCGCGCGCGAGGCGGTGTTCGAGGCGATGGACGACGCGGTGATCGTGCTCGACGGCCGCGGTTTGCTCGAAAGCGCGAATCAGGCCGCCCGGCGGGCGTTCTTCCTGGACGACGGCTGCGCGGGACGGCCGCTCGCGGAAATCATGCCCGAAAGGGCGGAGCTGGCCGCCTTGGCCGAGGCGGGGCAGGGCAGGCTCTCCTTCCGGGTGGCCGGACGAGAGGGCGGCGGGAACGAAGGAGACGACGCGTACTGGTCGGTGCGCGCCTTGCCCGCCGTCGCGTCCGGAGGGAAGGCAGTAGGCATGGTGCTGGTGCTTTCCGACGTCACGGAGGACGAGCGCCTGCTCGCGAAGCTCCGCGAGCTGGCGAGCACCGATGAGCTCACCGGGGTGGACAACCGGCGCCGCTTCTTCGAGAACGCGCGGCACGAAGCCTTCAGGGCCTCGCGGAAGGGCACGAGCCTCGCCGCCATCATCATCGACCTCGACCACTTCAAGGCCGTGAACGACCGCTACGGCCACGCCGCCGGCGACGCGGTGCTCCGCGAGTCGGCGAGGCGCCTGGCCGAAGGATTGCGGGGCAGCGATTTCTTCTGCCGATGGGGCGGCGAAGAGTTCGCCGCGCTCCTGCCCGATACGGCCCTCGACGGGGCGGTCGCACTGGCGGAGCGGCTCCGCGCGACACTCGAGCTCGAGCCGGTCCATTGCCTGGCCGGAACCGTCCGCGTGACGGCGAGCTTCGGCGTCGCCGCCGGCGTGCCGCTTTCCTCGTCCTGGCTCGACCAGCTCCTGGGGCGGGCGGACGAGGCGCTGTACCGCGCGAAGGAGGCGGGGCGGAACCGGGTCGTGGCCGACAAGCTCGAGGGGCCCATCCTGCCGCCGGGCAACGGGGCAAGCGGTTCCGTGGCTAGTTCCGATCCGGTAGAGCCCAGCGCCTGATTCCCGCCTCCAGTTCGAGCAACGCACGCTTCCGCCACAGGCCGCCGCCATAGCCGCCGAGGCTTTCCAGGGCGGAAGGCGCGTCCGGGTCCGCGTCCCCGCCCGCGGCCGACCGATCGGACAATGCCGCCGCGCCGGGGTAGCCCGAGCGGACGACGCGGTGGCAGGGCACCAGGATGGCGATCCGGTTCATGCCGTTGGCATGGCCGACCGCCCTCGACGCGCCGTACTTGCCGAGGGCTTCCGCGAGGGCGGAGTACGTTCGCGTCTCGCCTAGGGGTATGCGCATGAGCTCGCGCCAGACGGACTCCTCGAAGGGCGAGCCGCGTAGGGCGAGCGGCGTCGAGAAGACCGCGAGCTTCCCCGAGAAGTACGCTTCGAGTTCCGCGCGGAGCGAGGCGAGGTGGGGACTCTCGCCCGGCGCGAGGGGAAGGCCGAAGCGGGAACGCACGGATTCGAGCTGGGCCTCCATCATGCGCCGGTCCGAGAACTCGAGCAGGCAGACGCCTTCCTCCACCGCCCCCGCGACCATCGGTCCGAGCGGCGTCTCGATCCAGCCGAGCCGCACGAAGTCGGC
>JAKLEE010000193.1 GCA_022703215.1 Spirochaetota bacterium
TCGCGGGCGTCACGGTACCCGACCCGCAGGGCGCGTTCTACGTCTTCGCGGACGTCTCGTCCTTCGGGAGGAAGTCGAGCGAGCTCGCGGACTGGCTGATCGACGAGCACGGCATCGCGGCCGTCACCGGCAGCATCTTCGGCACCTCGGGCGAAGGCTACCTCCGCATGGCGTACTCCTGCTCGACCGACGAGTGCGCGCGCGGCATGGCGCGGCTCAAAACCGCGCTCGATTCCCTGAGGAAGTGAGCCAGCCGCCGGCGCCGGGCGCGAGTTCCCGGGCCGGCCAGAATTTCCCGCAGACCCGAGAGGAGCGAACGATGAAGACTTACCGCGTGGCCGTCGTGGGCGCCATGGGCGCCGTCGGCACCGAGATGATCAAGACCCTCGAGCAGCGCGCTTACCCGGTTTCCGAGCTCGTGCCGCTCGACATTCCCGCCAACGAAGGCAAGACCGTCAAGTGGAAGGGACAGGACGTCAAGGTCCGCGTCGCGAAGGAAGGCGCCTTCGCCGGCGTCGACGTGGCCCTCTTTTCCGCGGGCGCCGACGCCAGCCTCGCGCTCGCCCCGATCGCCGCGCGCGAAGGCGCCATCGTGGTCGACAACTCGAGCGCCTGGCGCATGGATCCGGCCGTCCCCCTCGTCGTGCCCGAGGTGAATCCCGAGGCCCTCGACGCGCACAAGGGCATCATCGCCAACCCCAACTGCTCGACCATCCAGATGCTCGTGGCCCTGAAGCCCATCCACGACGCCTACCGCATCCAGCGGATCGTGGTGTCCACCTACCAGGCCATCTCCGGCACGGGCGCCGCGGCCATCGCCGAGCTCGGGGCCCAGGCGCGCGCCTGGGTCTCAGGCGGGAAGATCGAGAACTCGGTCTACCCGCGGCAGATCCTCTTCAACGTCCTGCCCCACATCGACGTCTTCCTCGAGAACGACTACACGAAGGAAGAGATGAAGATGGTCCACGAGACCCACAAGATCATGGACCCGAACATCCAGGTGAACCCGACCGCGGTACGGATTCCCGTGTTCCGCGGCCACTCCGAATCGATCAACATCCAGACCGAGAAAGCCTTCTCGGTGGCGCAGGTCCGCGCCCTGCTCGAGAAGGCGCCCGGCGTCAAGGTGATGGATGATCCCTCGAAGCTCGTCTACCCCACCCCGCTGGACGCCGACGGCAAGGACGAGGTGTACGTGGGACGGCTCCGCGCCGACCCGACCGTGCCGAACGGCCTCAACCTCTGGGTGGTCTCCGACAACCTCAGGAAGGGCGCGGCCTTGAACGCGGTGCAGATCGCCGAGACCCTCGTCTCGCGCGGCCTCCTCGGGAAGTAGTGGCATGGCCCTCGTCGTCCAGAAATTCGGCGGCACCTCGGTCGCCACGGCCGATGCCCGCGAGGCCCTGGCCGGCCAGGTCGCGCGGGAGCGCGGCGCGGGAAACCGCGTCGTCGTCGTCGTTTCGGCGATGGGCCGCGCGGGCGCGCCCTACGCGACCGACACCCTGCTCGGCCTCGTGCCGTCCTCGACGCCGCTCGTCCGCGACCTCATCGCCTCGTGCGGCGAGACCATCTCGGCCTGCGTCGTCGCGGAGCTGCTCCGCTCCAAGGGCATGGAAGCCGTGCCCCTGAGCGCCTACTCGGCCGGCATCAAGGCCGAGGGCCCCTTCGGCGACGCGGAGCCCGTGGCGGCCGACTCCGGCCGGATCCGCGGCCTCCTCGACGGGGGCGTCGTGCCGGTGGTGGCGGGCTTCCAGGGCGTCGACGCCGCGGGCGAGCTCGTCACGCTCGGCCGCGGCGGCTCGGACACGAGCGCCGTCGCGATCGGCGCCTTCATCGGCGCGGACCGGGTGGACATCTTCACCGACGTGCCGGGCGTGGCGCAGGCCGATCCGCGCGTCATTCCCGAGGCGCGCTTCCTGCCCTACTTCGACTACCGCTCGATGTACCGCCTGGCCGCCAACGGAGCCCGCGTCCTCCACGACCGCTCGGCCCTTATCGGCGAGCGCTACGGGGTGCGGATCCGCGTCCGCTCCACCTTCGATTCGGGTGAGGGCACCGCGATCGGCCCCGACCCCATGGGCCCGGACGCCCCGGCCCTGCTCGGCGTCGCGATGGTCAAGGGTTCCGAAACGGCCCGGGTCGCGGTCGTGCTCCGTGAAGGGACGCTCGCCGCCCGCCTCGAAGCCCTCGTCGCGGCGGCCGAAGCGGCGGGAGCCCGGCGCGAGGCTTCGGACGACGGGGACGTGGCCGCGTTCGCGTGCGCGCCCGACGCGGCGCCCCTCCTGGCCAAGGCGCTCTTCGCCGCGGCCGTCTAGCAAGCAGCAACACGCCCTTCCTTCTCCTGGGGAGCGTGCGCCCGCCGGATACGTCCGGCGGGCTTTTTAAACTGGCTCCCTCGCGCGCGCGGGGACGGCGCGGCCGGATCCGGCCCTACTCCGCGCGCTCGAAGACGGCGAGCGGCTTTTCCGACCCGTCGGAGAGGACGAGCCGGCTGCCATCGACGCGCCAGGCGCGGGCTTTCCGGAACATCTCGTAATACTCGGCCTCGATGAGGACGTCGACGCAGAACATCTTGGTGCTCCAAAGCTCCGCGAAGGCGATGCCCGAGTCCCCCGTCAAGGTCCACTTGGTGCCGTACTGGTTGCAGCCGCTCGAGCCGCCCGCCATGCCTTCGGATGCGAAGGCCAGGGTGGGGATCTTCTCGCCGACGGAGTCGGCGACGGCCTTGCCGCCGAGCTCCACGAGGATCCAGGAGCCGCCCGGGAAGGCGGCCGGGGCCGCGGGCGCTTCCGGAGCGGCGGCGCACGAGGCGGCGAGGAGGAGCAGCGCGAAGGCGGCCGGAGCGGCCACGGCGGCGGGTAAGCGATGGGCGCGTTTCATGCGACCACTCTAGCGCAACGCCTTGCCGCTGTCACGAAGCTTCCGGGTGTCCCGGCCTCACTCCGCGGTCCGCCCCGGGGCGGGTGCGCCTTCATCCGCGTGCCGCGTGTCGAGGTGCGAGAGTTCGCGGAGCAGGAAGGTGACGGTCACCGCACTCGCGATCAGGTCCGCCGCGGGGTAGGCGTACCAGACGCCGTCCAGACCGAAGAAGCGCGGCAGCACGAGTATCAGGGGAATGAGCACGAGGAACTGTCGCGACAGGCCGAGCGCGAGCGCGTGCTTGCCCTTCCCCACAGCCTGGAAATAGGTGGAGCCGAGGATCTGCACGGCGGCGAGCGGGATGAAGAGCACCATGGTGCGGAGCACGCGGGCGCTCGAGGCGACCAGGGCCGCGTCGCTCGTGAACATCGACACGAGGGTTGCGGGAAAGAGCATGAGGGCGAGCCAGGCGGCGCCCGCGATGCACGAGACCGTGGCCACGGCGACCCGGATGGTCCTCTTCACGCGGTCGAAGCTGCGGGCCCCGTAGTTGTAGCCGACTATCGGCTGGAAGCCCTGTGCCATGCCGAGTATGGGGAAGATGACCAGCATGATGAGGCGGTGCGCCATGCCGTAGGTCGAGATGGCCAGGTCGCCGCCGCGCGCGCGCAGCGTCGTGTTGATGAGCAGGGCTAAAAGGCTCATGCCCGCGGACTGCACGAAGGCGGGTACGCCGAGGAAGGCTTCCTCGGCGAGCAGCGCCGGATGCGGGGCGAAGTGCCGGAGCTCGAGGCGTACGTGGGTCTTGCGCCGGAGGTAGAGCGAGGCGAGGTAGGCGAACGAGACGGCCTGGCTCAGGACGGTGGCCAGGGCAGCCCCGCGCACGCCCATCCCGAAGCCGAAGATGAAGATCGGGTCGAGCGCCACGTTGAGCAGGGCGCCGATCAGCATGCCCGTCATCGAGGCGCGGGCGTTGCCCTCCGCGCGCACGAGCGAGCTCGCGGCCATGGAGCTGGCGAAGAAGAAGAAGCCCGGCGCGACGACGCGCAGGTACTCGCGCGCGAGCGGCAGCACCTCGCTTCCGGCGCCGAAGAAGCGCAGTACCGGATCGGTGTAGGCCATGACGAGCGCCACGAGGACCGCGGTGACCAGGGCGATGGCGGCGTAGGCCGTGCCGATGGCGCGGGCCGCGTCCTCCTCGCGCTTTTCGCCGAGCCTGCGCGACACGATGGAAGCCGCGCCGACGCCGAGGCCCTGGGCGAGCGCGGAGACGGTCAGCTGTATCGGAAAGGCTATGGTCAGCGCGGCGATGGCCAGCGGTCCGACGCCCTGGCCCACGAAGATGGTGTCCACGATGTTGTAGAGCGCGTTGACCAGCATGCCGGTGGCCGCCGGGATACCCATCTTGAGGAGGAGCGGCAGGATGGGGCCGGAGCCGAGGAAGGCGGTGCGCGAACGCGCGTCGGGGCTGTGTTGCATGGCGGGCATTCTAGCGTTTCGCGGCCGGAAGGGACAGGGGCGGGCTTTGGCGCTCCGGTGCGCGGGGGCTCGCGCGCCGCGGCCCCGAGGATCGCGGCGTCAGCGTCCCCGGTCCCGTCGAATCGCGCGCGGGCCCTCAGGCCGCGGCGATCCGGTCCCGCTCCGCGGCGAACTCGCGCGTCATCGAGAGCACGCCTGGCCGCCGCAAGTCCGCCACCGTGCGCGAGCCCGTGAGCAGCATGACGGTCTTGAGCACGCGCTCGACCCGGCGGCCGTAGGCCACCACCGCCTTCGCCCCGCCCCCGGAGGCGGCGCGCGCGAGCGGCAGGGCCATGCCGGCGGCGGCGGCGCCGAGGGCCAGGGCCTTGGCCACGTCCATTCCCGTGCGCAGGCCGCCCGAGGCGAGGATTCGGCCGCCCTCGACGGGCGAGGCCGCGAGGAGGGGCGCGGTCCGGAATCCCCAGTCGCCGAACTCGAGGGCGGCCTCGAGCGCGGCCTCGTCGTGGCGGTAGCCCTCGACGGAAATCCAGTTGGTGCCGCCCGAACCCGCCAGGTCCACGTAGGCGGCGCCGGCCTCGAGCAGGAAGCGCGCGTCGGAGGGCGCGATGCCGAAGCCCGTCTCCTTGACGACCACCGGATATGGCGCCCGGGCGATGAAGGCCGCGACGGCCTCGCGGAGCCGCCTGAAGTCGCGGTCGCCGTC